>DAOUPR010000020.1 GCA_030626065.1 Clostridium sp.
TAGTTTTCAAAGATCAAATCTCTCATCGCCTCGTTTCAGCGACTTTTACATCTTATCATTCAGAAACTATTTTGTCAAGGAAAATTTAAAAGTTTTTTAAATTTTCTGATTCATAATTTCTTGCTGTTTTTCCGAAATATTTCGGCAGCTCATATATAATATCAAATATATCTAGCCTTGTCTTTCGATTATCAGCTTTTATACTACCTTATATTTATATTACAACATATATCTCTATTTTTCTACATATTACTTATACTGACACGCCACGCTTAGTTTCCCTTAAAATGTAGAATTTATAATACTAAACTTCCAAAATTTATAATATTGTGAAATGTGGAGAGTGAAGTGGTGATTGTTCCTCTTCCTTATGGTCGATAATCTTTATTTTATTAAAATCAAATATTCCACAGGTACTTGTCGCCTACCGAAAAATGATGCTTTAGCTAAACTAAAACGAATCTAAAATCACAGGTTTTTTGACGAAAGGAACAAAACCATCCTTTCACTTCACACTTCACTCTTTTTCTCATAAAAATCAAATCAAATTATTCAAACTATAATTTTAATATCAATAATATTTTAACCCATAACCCAATTTACAAAATTACTAAATTTATTAGAATTCATTTAACAGGTTAGGCATTTCTATAAAAGTAACAGCTGCATCAAAACCTTTATTCCCAGCTTTAGTACCAGCTCTTTCAATAGCTTGTTCAATTGAATCTGTAGTTAAAACACCAAATACTACTGGTTTCTCAGTTTCAATCGATACATGTGTAACACCTTTAGTCACTTCATTGCAAACATAATCAAAATGCGGAGTTGTACCTCTAATTACTGCCCCTAAGCAAAATTCATGATCTCACAAATAACCCCTGAGGATTAAGCTCCACACAATCTTGCCAAATCAACTGCATCTTCTGTATGTCCAGTTCTTTCTAATACTCCATTATCCTTAGCTCTTAAAGGAAAAATGTGCTCTGGCCTTGTAAAATCATTAGGTTTCAAAATGTATAAATTTTAAAAAACTAAGCAAATTAATATTAGATACAACGAAAGTATCAACAAAAGAAGAAAGGAAGTATCTTTATGAGTATTGATATAAACCATCCTTTGATATGTCCAAATTGTAATAAAACAATTTTCCAAATAAAACGTGAAGCAACGTACCTTTATACTTATGATGTCAATTCACCCAAAGCTGAATTTACATCAAAAAACCCAGATGAATTACCTTATTTATTTGAAAACAGAGAAAAGATAGGTGAAAAAGACTATTTGTTATGTATGAACTGTGGTAATAAATACCCTTGTACTTTAGATAAAGAAAATAATAATATAAGCATCACCATTCTACAAAAAGCATTACGCTCAGATTATCAAGATATCCCTGAATATTTAGGTTAGTTCTATATCCATTATATATTTTAATATAAATCTGAAAATAAAACCTTGTGATTTCACAAGGTTTTATTTAATAATCTTAATAATTATTCTTGATAATTTTCCAAAGTATTTTTAGCTTGTTGGCAAGCATTTTCAACAGCATTTAAAGTTTGTTGAATTTCCTGTTTGTTTTGTGGTTTTTCAACAGTATTTACTGCTTGATTTAATTGTGATTTACATGTTTCTAACTCATTACATACTTGTTGAACATTTTGTCTTGCATTCTTACCTTCCATTAATACTACCTCCATAATTTTAGTAGATTCAAAATCAAATCTTTTACAATGATAGTATGTTACTATTTCATAAAAAAATTCATCTTATTAAATAAAAAAAGATTATACTATTTATACTCGTGAAATAATTTTTTAAAAGCAGGTAATGCTCTTTCTATTTGCTCAGTCTTAACGCAATATGAAATTCTAGCATGCCCAGGACATCCAAAATCATCTCCTGGTACCAATAACAAGTCATATTTCTTTGCCTTTTCACAAAATGCATAAGCATCCTCTTCTAAAGTTCTCGGCATTAAATAAAAAGCCCCTTCTGGTTTAACACATTCATAACCAATTTCTTTCAATCCATTATATAATAAATTTCTATTTCTTTCATATATAGAAATATCCGCAGTCTCCTCTACACATCTAGCAACAACCTTTTGAAAAAGACTTGGTGCACAAACATAGCCAAGTGATCTAGCTGAACCACATACTGCAGCATAAACCTTATTGAAATCTTCCATCTCATTTGGAATCACAATATAGCCCATTCTATCACCAGGAATTGATAAAGATTTACTATAAGAATAACATACAAACGTATTATCATAGTATTTTGTAAGATAAGGTACTTCAACTCCATCATATACTATTTCTCTGTAAGGTTCATCAGAAATCAAGTAAATTGCATGTCCGTACTCTTTTGATTTTTCTTCTAATAATCTCACAAGTTTTTCTATTGTTTCTATTGAATAAACAACTCCTGATGGATTATTTGGAGTATTTACGATTATTGCTTTTGTTTTCTCATTTATTCTTTTTTCAAATTCCACAAAATCAATTTGAAAATCTTCAATATGTGCAGGAACAACAACTAATTTTGCCCCAGCCGCTTCCACAAAACATTGATATTCTGGAAAGAAAGGAGCAAATGTAATAAATTCATCCCCTGGATTGGCAAGCGCCTTATAACATATATTTATTGATGCTGCAGCACCTACAGTCATATAAATATTAGCTGGACCAAATTCTGTTCCAAATCTACGGTTAATAGATTCTGTTATTGTTTTTCTTACCTCTAAATCCCCAGGTGCACTAGTATAACTATGTACAGCTGTAGGTGTTTCTTCTTCTAAAATATTAATTATTGCATTTTTCACAGCTTCTGGTGCGGGTACATTAGGATTTCCTAAACTAAAATCAAATACATTCTCAGCTCCAATTTCTGCTTTTCTCTTTTTACCAAATTCGAATATTTCTCTTATTATAGAACTTCTACTTCCTAATTTATACATTTTATCTGATACCATAAAATTACCCCTCCTATATTTTATTTGCTATATTTAATGGCTTTCACCTTAAATTACCCTATTTATTATTTTGCTATATTTTAGAAAATTGTCAATTAATACAAATTATGATTTCAAATAAGGTATTTATTCTTAATTAATTTGCAGAGTGCAATTTGCAATGTGCAGTTGATGATGATTTTCTTCCCTTTGTTCAGAAAATCTTTATTAAATAAAAGATTCTCCGAAGAATGAAGAGAATCACCCTTCATTGCACTCTGCAAACTGCACTCTTCACTCTTTTTTATTATTATAAGAACCAAAGCCAATTATTTAAACAATAGTTTAAATATAAATAATATTCTAAACCATATCCTTTATCTTAAACAGTGCATTTCACTTTCAGCCTTTTCCCATGGAACTATGTAAGCTTGACCTTTTGAGCAGAATACTGAACTTGATGGATATTCTAAATCTGAATCTTTGTTATAATCAATTTTTTCAATTACCTCTTCCTGATTATGACAAACATAATAACCTTGGAATTTAATATTAATCCTTCCTTTTCCTTTTGTAAATGAAATCAGCTCTGAACTGTAATTCATAAAAGTAGCTGCTGGTGCTTTTCCTTTAATAATTACCTTATTTCCTTTTGTAATAGGTCCATCAAACTCACCTTTTGCCTTTTGAATATCATTTAAAACTCTCCCCATATATTCTATGTCAACTTTTATAGTAAATTGATAATATGGTTCAAGCAATAAATTGTTAGCTTTTTCTAATCCTTGTCGCAGTGCTCTAAAGGTAGCCTGTCTAAAATCACCTCCGCTAGTATGTTTATTATGAGCTCTTCCTGTAAGCAAAGTAACCTTAACATCTGTAAGTGGCGCACCCGTTAATAATCCATGATGCTTTTTCTCATAGATATGATGCTTAATAAGATTTTGTTGACCTATTGTAAGACAATCTGTATGACAAAGATTTTCAAAAACAATACCACTATTTTGATGCCCCTTCTCTATTTTTAAATGAACCTCAGCATAATGTCTTAATGGTTCAAAATGTCCATATCCAATCACTTCATTTTCTATTGTTTCCTTATATAATATTTCTGGTGTTCCAAATTTAACCTGAAAATCAAACCTTGTTTTCACAACTTCCTTAAGAACCTCTAGCTGAATTAATCCCATTACACTAATCTGTATTTCTTGAAGAGACTCTTCCCAAGTAACATTTAATGATGGGTCTTCCTCTTCTAAAATTCTAAAACTTTTTAAAACTTCCTTTATATTAAGTTTTTTATCAAAAACAACCTTCGACTTCAAAGTTGGTACTATTTCATAAGAATTTTCATCCTTCAAATTACCTATTCCTTGCCCTATAGCCACTTTTGATAATCCCAACACTCCTACAATACTGCCCGCATTTCCTTTATCTATATCTTTATATTTATCTCCATTATAACTCCTTATTCCAGTTATTTTTTCAGTAATTATATCACCATTAGCATCATAACTAAGTGTATCTCGTACCTTCAATTGACCCTTCAATACTTTAATATATGTAATTCTATTGCCTTTATTATCATATCTAATTTTATACACTCTACCAGAAAATTCACTTTCCTCTGAATAATCAGTATATGTTAATAAATCTAGTTTATCTATAAATTCTTTAATTCCTATATTCTGCAAGGCTGAACCTATACAACACGGAAATATTTTATTTTTTTTAATCATAGCCTTTAATGAATCTAACCATAACTCTTTATCAAAATTACCTTCTAAGTATTTTTCTAAAAGCAACTCATCTCTCTCAGCTATAAATTCTATCATTTCCTCTTGTATATGGACTAAATTCATATTATTTTCAGCGTTTAAATTATTAATTCCATTAAATGTTTCCGTTATATCACACACATCATTTGTAAACTCTGCTCTAATTTCTTGTAGCACAGCTCTATAGTCTGCGCCCTCTCTATCAACCTTATTAATGAAAAAAAATGTCGGTACTCTATGCATCTTAAGAAATTGCCATACAGTTTCTGTATGGCTTTCTATTCCTTCAACCGCGCTAATTATGATGATTGCGTAATCCATAATCTTGATAGCTCTTTCCATTTCACTTGAAAAATCAATATGTCCTGGAGTATCTATTAAAAAATATTTCGATCCATTATAATTTATAATTGCTTCTTCAGAAAAAACCGTTATTCCTCTTTCTTTTTCAATACTATGACTATCTAAAAAAGAATCTTTATGGTCAACTCTACCTATTTTTGTAATACTATTAGTATTATAAAGCAAACCTTCTGCAAAGGTTGTCTTTCCAGCATCCACATGTGCTAATATTCCTATAGTTTTGTTCATTTTATTATTCTTCCCTTGCTATAAATAATTCCTCCACTGGCACTTCAAAAAATCTCCCCAAATTTAGTGCTAATTCAAGTGTAGGATTGTACTTATTATTTTCTATTGAATTTATTGTCTGTCTTGTAACTGATAACCTTTTTGCTAATTCTCCCTGTGTTAGTCCCCTTCTATTTCTAAGCATTTTTAAATTATTATTCATTTATTCCCCCATTTTTCTATATTTTTCTGGTAAAAATATAAGTAATACATTTACCATTATTAACGGAATAAGTATAAAAGCTGCTGCTGAAAGCAAACCAAAATGGTCCCCTAGTTTTCCAAATAAAAATATACCTAAACCTCCTAATCCTCCAGCAAACCCCATGATAAGCCCCGTACCTGTATTTATATTATTAGGCATTAAATGTTGGGTATAGACAACATTTGCTGCACTAGTACAATTAAAAATAAATCCTAAAAATACAAAAGCTATAATCGAAATAATCTTTGGACTAAAAACAATTAGTAATACATCAAAAATAGCCACTACATTTGAAATCTGTATTACTCTCTTGCTACCAAATTTATCATTCAAAAATCCTCCTGTTATTGTTCCTGCAACATTTAAAAATAAATAGGTTGAAAGTAATATACCTGCAATTTTAGTATCTACATTTTTCAAGACCAATATTTGTATTCCAAAAGTCAAAAATGATCTTATTATAAAAATTTTATTTGTTGCTACAAACACCATAATTGATACCCATTTTAATAGAGCCCTATCAATTTTTTTATCTTTATCTTCATTTTTATCAACACTAATTGGTATTTCTATTTTATGAACCTGTAACGCATACATTATTGCCGCTGCAGCAAAAGCTACAACCATAAAATAAATCAACTTATTAACACCATAGTTCTTCACTATAGGTATAGTTATCAAGGGTGTAACTGAGGCTGCCAATCCACCAATAGTCATAAAAAGTGAAATACTTTTGCCCCTTGTTTTATTTCCAAGCATTGCAGCCGTTGCACTTCCCAATGGATGATATAAAGAAGACGCTAAAGCTCCCATGAAAACTACTAATACAAAAACATAATAGTTAGTAATTATTCCAGTTAAACTCATCCAAACTCCTATCCATATAATAGACAGAATCAAAAAATATGTTTTGCCATACTTGTCCACAAAGCTACCTATAATAGGTTGCGCAAAAGAACCACTACTTGTAATTACAAAGGCTATAAAACCTTGTTGTGTTAAATTTAATGATAAACTACTTGCAAATAAAAATAATATTGGGGGAATTAAATTCATATAAAAGTCATTAATAAAATGCCCAAAAGATACTGCCACAAGCCTTGTAAAGTTACTTGTCTTTCTTTGCTTTTCCGTTACTAAATTATTTGATATAATCTTCACCAAAATACTCCTTCAAATTTTAAAACGACATCATACTTTCACAAATACCCTTTAAACTTCATACTCAATATTATATAGACTAATCTATTTATCCTAAGTATTAATAATTTAATAGTTTATAGCATATATTTTAAACTATTTAAGATGTTTTGTTAAGTATTTTTGACATTTTTTTATGGATTTACTTATATTTTTGTACTTTTCGTATAAATATTCCACTTTACTTTCACTTTAATCGTTTAGTAGCTCCTCCTCAAATCAACACTTAAAATTACTTCATCTCAAACAAGCCAAGAATATCCTCTTCGCTCATAGTCCCAAAACTTTCTCCTCCAGCTAATTCATCTCCCATTAATTCTGATATAAGCTTCTTCTTTTCTTCTTGAAGAGCTATTATTTTTTCCTCAATAGTTCCCTTGGCTATAATCTTTATAACTTCCACTACATTTTTTTGACCTATTCTGTGAGCTCTATCAGTTGCTTGATCCTCTACTGCTGGATTCCACCAAGGATCAAAATGAATTACTATATCTGCTGATGTAAGATTTAATCCAGTCCCTCCAGCTTTTAGACTTATTAAAAATATAGAAGTTTCTTCTTCATTAAAATCTTTTACCATTTTCATTCTCTTTGCAGAAGGAACTGAACCATCTAAATAACTATAAGATATTCCTTCCTCCGTAAGTCTTCTATTTATATTCTTAAGCACTGAGGTAAACTGTGAAAAAACAAGTATTCTATGATTGGCATCTATACTTTTATGAAGAAGTTCTACTAAAGCTTCTATTTTACCGCTTCCACCCATATAATCATCAATTAATACAGAAGGATCTAGACAAAGTTGCCTTAACTTTGTTATATAAGCAAGTATCTCGAGTTTACTCTTTTTAAACTCTTCATCCTTTACTTTTTTCTCTATAAGTTCTACTGCATGATTTGCATATGTTCCATAAATTTTCTTTTGCTCTTCATTCATATCAACCATAAGAGTTTTTTCTATTTTTTCAGGCAATTCCTTTAATACTTCTTTCTTTCTTCTTCTAAGTATAAATGGCTTTATAAGTTTATTTAACTCCTCCAACACCTCAGGGCTCTCATGTAATTTTTTATGATATCTTACACTAAATTTTTTCTCGTCATATAAGTATCCTGGCATTATAAAATCAAATATTGACCATAATTCCATAAGTGAATTTTCTATCGGCGTACCTGATAGGGCAAATCTGGCTTTGGCATTTATCTCCTTCAAGGCTTTTGCATTTTGAGAATGAGGATTTTTTATTTTCTGCGCTTCATCCAATATACAATAATCAAAATCTATCTTCTTGTACTCTTCTAAATCTCTCTTTGCTAAATTATAAGTAGTCACTATTACATCAAAACTTTCTATATTCTTTAGAATTTCTCTTCTTTCTTGCTTTGGTCCATTTGCAGTTGCAACCCTTACAGATGGAGCAAATTTGTTAAATTCACTAAGCCAGTTATAAGTCAATGAAGTAGGTGCTACAATTAATGATTTACTTCCTTTATTGGATAATATAAATGTAATAGTTTGAATTGTTTTACCAAGGCCCATCTCATCTCCTAATATTCCACCAAAGCCTAAATAATCTAAGGTTTTAAACCAATTATACCCAACCTTTTGATACTTTCTAAGAGTAGCCTTCAAATCTACTGGTTCTTCAAATTTCAGATTTTCTATATTCTTAAACTTCTCTTTTATTTTTTTAAGTTCGTTTTTACCTTTTATAAATCGGAGATTATTTTCTTCTAAATAATCATATATAAAAGCTCCTTTGTTTGTAGCAATTTCAATATTATTGTCATCAATATTAGTAGGTGAAACTACATCCAAAAGTTTCAAAAATTTATTAAGTTCTAATTCCTCTAAATCAAGAAACTCCCCACTTTTAAGCTTATAAAATTTAAGATTATCTCTAAATGCCCTTAATATATTCGCTGTTTCCTGTGATGGTACATCTCCAATTTTAAAATCCATTTCAAAATAATTATATTTTCCTGCTTTAATGTCTCCACTAATTCCCTTTGTCCCTATGGACTTTAAACCTTTAAAATTCTCTGAATAATAAACCTCTCCAATTTCTTGAAGTCTTTCTATTTCATTTTTGAAAAATCTAAATAGATAATCTTCTTCCTTCATAAAATGAAATTTCTCTTTTATCTGTTCAAAACCCAAAGAATTAAGAAGTTTTATAGTTTTTGATTCTTGCTTTGAGTCCCTATAAATAATCTTCTCTTTACAATCGTCATAGATATTAAACTCGTACTTACCATACTTCACTTTTACAATCAAAGTGATTTCTTTACCCTTTTGATCAAAATAAAAATTAAATTTACATTGATCTATAACAACTTTACTCTTTATAGCTTTAGACAAAGAAACATTACTAGACAGGCTATTAAGGTCCGGAATCAACCTTCTCAATATGGTTTCTTCTTCTCCTTTACCCATAGTTACAACTTTCGCTTCATTAAATACTTGAAGATACGGACTTAATTTATAGCAAAACTGGTACTCTGGTAAATATATTGACGTTCCATAAAGAAATACATCATTCTTATCCCCTAAAACTATAGGCATTCCCTCAGGAGATTTTAAGATATAATCCCCTTTCACGGTCTTCAAATCAAAATTTATAGGTGGTGCCTGGAATAAAATTTCAGTATCTACGTCTCTATTAAAAAAGCCATCACTCAAATAAACTCTATGATCCTTTACTATTTCAAAAAATTCTCTAATTAAATATTTAGGAATATTAACAAATTTCCCATTCACAGCATTATATTCACTTCTATTAACATATTTTTGTTTCCCATTTATTTCTTTAATCTTTTCAATAAAATCAATTAATCTTTTATCCTTTGTACTCAATCTTTGATTCTTTACATCAAAAATGAAATTTTTACTATACTTTATGGAAAATTTATTATTATAAGATACTATAAAATGTTCTAAATCTTTTAAAACATAAAGAGTCTTTGATCTCATAGATTTAGTGCCTATCTTAAAATAAGCTGAAATATTATGATTCCATTGATTTCTATTTATATAAACCTCTAGTTTAATTTCATCCTTCCTTTTGTCATCTCCTAGAAGCATTGATAAAATACTATTCTTATCTTTAAATATACTAGTATCTACTACCTCTGAACTTTTAAAAAGAGGATGCTCAATTAACTCATCTAATGCCTTATAATAAGTAGCCACTAAATGCTTACAGCAATAGTTCTTTTTCTTAAATTCATTTTTTTCATAATCCATACAACTACAATATGTAGAAAAAATATTTTTATTATCCGTATCAATCTCAATTTTTGTTTTATATTCATTAAAAAGATTTTCTGAAATAACATTACCCTCTATATAAATAAAATTATCTTCACTCGTAATTTCTATATCAGATACTAAATCATTACTAAGAACTCTTTTTCCTTTGTCATAATTCTTACCGCTAGTATCTTCATTAAACATCTGTAATAACTTATTTTCACTTGTCATATTCTCACCCTATTAATCTAATTTAATATTACTCTTAATTATATCATATATTGCAAAGATTATATCCACTTTGCTTGGAAACCTTATTCTTCCGTAAACATACACTAAGCTAATGAATTCCTTCATTAAAGAAGCGAAAAAAATTTCCCATGCCCCCTTCTTTCTTTAACTGCATAAGGAAAGTAAACGTACTTCCCTATGTAATTAAAAAACACATATTATTTTACTAATAGATGCTTGTACTAAATTATCTTATTTTTTTTATTATCCCTAAAACAATAATTGTCCAAATTAATATAATCAAAACTCCTGCAACTAATCCTTTTTTCTTAATATTTTGAGTATTTTCCTGTTCTTTTCTACACTCTTCAATTACTTCAATAGGTATAAGTTTTATGGCAATAGTTATTCCTATTGGAAGTAAAATTATATCATCTAAATATCCTAAAACCGGTATGAAATCTGGAATCAAATCTATTGGGCTTAATGCAAATGAAACTATCATCATTGCAAATAATTTAGCATACCAAGGCGTTTTGGGATGCTTATATGCTAAAAAAAGTAAATATATATTCTTTTTTAATTCTTTAGCTTTAGTTTTTTGTTTAGATAACCATTTTTTCAATTCAAATACATCCTTCAGTTTTATTTATATATACTCTATACTCATATGAAATAAGTATACATTAGAATAACTCCTAAAAACAACCCTACTATAAATTAAGCTGTCTTAATTCTCGTGGTACTAATTTTACCATTTACTTTATTAAGATTTTTGATTTTTAATGTTGGATTATGAACACCACATTGATCCATAATTTCTTCAAGAACTTTAAATTCTTTTCTCTTAATTACTACTTCGATTTTATATCTCTTTTCTCCGTGATTTCCTCCAACAACATAATTATTAACAGTATATCCTGCTTCTCTTAATTTTTCAGCTACTTGAATCATTTTGTTTTTATGATTTAAAAACACATCCACCTCAAGAATACCGAGTGCTAACCGATCTTCTATTTTACCACCAATAAAAACTCCCATTGTTCTGCCTAGTGCATATGCAACTGTAAAACTAATTCCCTCAGAACTGTTCATTTTGCCAATAATTGTTGCGAAAATCATAGCATCTATAAATACTAAAAGATAAACTGGATTCATAATCTTTTTTGATATTAATATAGTTTTTAATGTTGCTAAAACATTAGTAAACGCCGTTATTGAAAATACACCTAAAAGTGCAAATATCATATTTTGTGTCATTTAAACATCTCCTTTTGTGTTTGTGTAGTATTCCTATCAGGAACACTATATATAATTCATGTCATTTATTACGCAAGAAAAAAGCTCTATACTTTACATTTTAACCATTCATTTACATGCGCATGCAAATTACTAGTACCTGTAATTTCGCACAAATATAGTCTCTGTTTTTTTAACCATTCAAATATTTTTAAGGGTTTTTACTACAAAAGAATATAGATATCTAAGTTATTAGGTTCTTAGATATTATAGGGAACGTATCTTTATAATAATTTCGAAAATAATGATAGGATTATTCTTAAAAACTAATTGCTTATACATTACTCATATTTTTCTAAATAATAAACTAACTTTTACAATATATCATAATAATTTTATAATTGCAAATTAATTTTTGTGGAAATTATCAAATTGAATTTATTTCAAATAAATCCAATACCTTTGCGTAACTCTTTCTCCCTCTACAACTTCATTTTCTAATACACCGCTATTAGCGATAATTGTTTTAGCTGATGCAATATTTTCTTTATCACAAGTAATAAGGACTTTTTCAATATCTATATCTCTGCATTTATCTAAAGCTAAACTAAGCATTTCTTTTGCATACCCTTTTCTACGTTGAGATTTTCTTATACTATATCCAATATGTCCACCAAATTGAAGTAAATACTCATTTAATCTATGCCTAATATCTATAATACCAATCAATTTTCCATCACAAGATCTTATTGCTAAATATGTAGATGCAGGTACAAGGCCCGCTCTCACTGTTTCCTCTTTTAAATTATCTCTTAGCATAGAAAACCATTCATCAAAATTATCAACATTTTGTAATCCAGCAGTACCATGCAAAGTATCACCAACTGCTTCAAATTCATTTTTATAATCTATTATTTGTTTCTGATATTCTTTTGTAGGCAAAATTAACGTGATTTTTTCCATAGCAACCTCCTTGAAATTTATTCTCTAAAGAAAAATTACCTCCTAATATAACTGAGTTCAACCATACTATCAACCGTTTTCGTTTCGACAAGTCTAAGCTTTATTTCTGGATTTTCATTTAAATAAAGTGGAATTCCCTCACCCAAAATTATTGGTATTACTGTGATAATGTATTTATCTATAAGGTCTTGCTTAATAAATTGGTCAATCAATTTACCACCACCAACAATCCAAATATCTTTACCCTGTTGGTTTTTTAACTTTTTAATAAATCCTGCAATATCTTCTGATATAAACTCTGCTCTACTATCCCCTTCACATTTTTTCGTAGTTGCCACATAACACTTTTTCCCCTCATAAACCCAGTTGTCAGGAGATAACTCATTAATAACCTGCTCATAAGTGGTTCTCCCCATCACAACAGTATCTATTGAACTATAAAAATCTTCGTATCCATTGTCAGCATTAGGGTTATCACCAACACCAGCTAGCCAATCAACATCCCCGTTACTTCTTGCTATATATCCATCTAAACTCGTTGCAATATAAAGAATTATATTTCTATTCATAAGTTATTCTCCTTATTTTTGATTAGGCTATGTGTTAAAAAATTGTTGATTTATAAAGTATTATTTAAATCAATAGTTTTTATTTGTAAAATATCAGCAATGTGTACTTAACAATTAAGTTGTCTTATTAGATATACAGCTTCAACCAAGTCCTCATGAAAAAATATACCTTATGCTACTTTTATAAAAGTGCTACCATTCTTTAATATACTTTTGGTCTTCTATTTTATCAAGAACTTCTTTTATTTTATAAGCCATTTTGCTCTTTTTTATATCTTGTAAGTTCAAATTATCACTCCTATATAAAATTCTTGGTCTATATGCTATCCTCAAGAAGTTTATTAACTTTCTCTTTATCCTCTTCTTTAACATAAGTAGATATTTTTTTTATTTCTCCAATTTGCAACCATTTAACAGGCTTTTCCCTCTGTATATTTAGTGTTATTTCATAATATTTATTTTTAAATAATCTCCTAGAATATTTTTCCCGTTGATATTCCTCTATATCATCCCAGCTATATAAATTTAGTCCTGAATACACTCCATTATTAGTGATTTGATTTTTATGAGTTACAATATTAAAAAATATAATAGCGCTAATTAAACAAAATACGCCCAAATATAACCCTCTTAATTCTGTCACAAAGTCATCTACTTTATGAAATTCTCTCCACATATTATCCATATCTTGTGAAAGCAGCGTATGAATTTGTAAAACACGTTTATAACTGAGCATATAGTACCACTTTTCAAAATATTTAGGAATAAAGAAAGAGTAATTCTTAATAAATTTTATAGGAAATAATGATACCCCATTTATAGCAAATCCAGAAAATATACCGAAAATAAATATACTAATTCTACTAAAACATTTTACTATCAATGACTCATCATTAATATCATCTTCTTTTCTCTTTTGTGTTACTATTAACGAAAAGAGTATAACTACTTGTACTATAATCGCAATAATAATCAGCTCAAATGTTCTTTCCTTACTTAACATCATCTGTCCACTCCCTATTCAAAAACATATTGTCTATATTTTAACGTATTACCTATAATTTGTTAAGTTACTTCAGTATATATATAATTTAATTTATTTAAATTCTCAAATACTCTTATTACCTCAACAAAAATAAAAACCCGATTTACTAGGAATAGGATCGAGTTTTTATTAATTATTAAATTACTAAAGGGTATTGTCAATAATATACCCCCTTGCTAATATAGTATTCCAGACTTCATTATCAATATCCTTACTCAAAAAAGCAAAACTACTTTCATCTGCACTTTCTAAATCTTCATATAGTTGTTTTTCTTTTTTTAGTTTTGAACATCTTACGAAATCAATTATTTCCGAAAGTTTATTATCAGGCATCTCTTCTATAAGATTAAATAATATTTGTTTAGTTGTATCCATATTAAAACACCACCTTATGTATAATTTATATATTTAGTATATCCAAATTTATTAATTCTTTAGATGTTAATTTCATTAATAATTTCTTTTAATTTCCATTCCTTTACCATTGACATACGTATCATACCTATATATTATAAAAGGAAGTATAGTAATAATTTCATAATTTTGCCATACTATACTAACTATCTTATAGGGGGGAATACTTATATGAAAATCGCATTACCATCTAGACAAAATATTATAGACAGCCATTTTGGTCACTGTGAATACTATACTATTTTCACAGTTGACAACGACAGCAAAAAAATAATTTCCGAGGAAACTATTCCATCACCACAAGGCTGCGGTTGCAAATCAAATATAGCACAAACTTTATCAGCTATGGATGTAACAATTATGCTTGCTGGTAATATGGGTGCTGGGGCAGTAAATGTATTAAATGGAGCTGGAATTCAAGTAGTACGTGGATGTTCAGGTAATGTTAAAGCTGTTGCTCTAGCATGGCTTGAAGGCACTCTTTCTGATTCTGGTGACACTTGCCACGCGCACGAATGTAATCACTAAATAAATCAAAAACAACATCCTTATATAGGAAAAAATAACTAAGAGTAGGTATACCTACTCTTAGTTATTTTGTAATAGATGGTGTAAATATAATTAGCAGTTAAACTGCTAATTATATTTACCACTTTACTTTGTCTTTTGTTATCAACTCAATAATATCTAAAAAATATGAAGTCTTATAAATAATCTCTAAACTATCCTTTAAAAAAGGGCTAATAGAAGGCTCTATTTGTATACTTAAAAAAAAGACTTTACCCTTCATACCAAAAATAACTTACATCTTCTATCCTTTCTATTTTGATTACTTTAAAAAAAAGAAGAATTATCAAAATAATCATACCGAGTATGTTTCCTGGTATCGGAATTCCAAATGTCTTATTTAATACTCCCCCTGAAAATACAATACCCAATAAAATACATAATTGTCTAAGAAGTTTCATAGTTCCCTCCATTCTGCTTTTATAAATTCAATCCAATAACAAAAATGACTTGTTTTTTCAAAATTGTTTAATAAAACATTTTTTTAAGATTAAATTGCAATATATTACAATTTTTGCACAATTCTTGTGATACAATAAATTATAGATAACAAACAAATTAATAAAAGGGGTGATAATTACGTATAATACCTATTCAGAAATTAAATTTTTCAAAAGAAATGAATGTATTTTAATTATATTAGCTATTGTTTTATTTTGGTATTTAAGTACCCGTAACTATCTATTATTTCATACTTCTATTGAATTGTTTACTACAGTAGTCGGTTTTAGCTTATTTTTACTTGGAATTGGTACTAACAAAATTTGTGCTAATAGTATGTTTACCCATTTTAGCCTATTTTATGGCTTTGTTAGTATAATAGATTTTCTGCATACTTTAACCTACAATAATTTTGTTATTTACTCTTTTAATATGAATACTATGTCACAATTATATATCCTTGGAAGATATTACGAAAGTATAGCTTTGTTATTTTCGGTTTATTTTATCAACAAAGAGATTAGCTTAAAAAAAATGCTTTCAGTTAATTTAATAATATTAATAGTTTCACTCTCTTCTATTTTTATATTTAATATTTTTCCTGCCTGCTACATAACTGGTAAAAGTTATACAAATTATAAAAAAATAAGTGAAATACTCATAGTTTGCTTCTATATTCTTTTTATATATATTATAAAGAATAATAAAAACGATGATAAAACTCCTTCAAATATGCTTCATTTATTATGTATTTCTTTAATTATTAAAATATTATCACAATCATTTTTTATTTTTTCTAGTAATATTTATGACAACTTTAATGTTTTAGGTCATATATGTAAAGGACTTTCTTTTTACTTAATGTTTAAAGCTATTTTTATTACAGTAATAGCTAATCCCTACAATAGTATTTTTAAGGAACTAAATGAAAAAGCAGACGCTCTAAAAAAAGCAAATGAAACAATTACTAAAGAAACTTTAAAATATAGAACTATTTTAGATTTTTTACCTCTGGGTATTGTAAAAAAAGAAAATGATAAAATTGTTTTCGTTAACAAAGTATTCACAGAAATGTTTAATATTGATGCTAATGATAAAATATCAACTGCTAATTTTATAAATAGCTTAAAATTAAATAAACTGCAAATATCTAATAATTCAAAAGAGCATAAATCTTTAAATAGTCATATCGAGAAAGAATTTTTAGTAGATGATAAAAAATTAATTACAGATATATCTACTTTGCAGCTCTCAATCCAAGGAGTAAAATCCTCTACCATTGTAATTAAAGATATCGGAGATAAAAAAAGAGCAGATAAAATATTGTCCAAGCTAAAAGAAAAAGAACAGGAAGAGATTTTCAAGGCCGAATTTTTCACAAATATATCCCACGAATTAAAAACACCTATAAATGTAATTTATACAGCACTACAGATGGAAGATATATTCTTACAGAAAAACGATTTAGACAGAATTAAAAAATATAACTCCATGATTAGTCAAAATTGCTTTAGATTAATTAGAATTATAGATAATCTTATTGATACTTCAAAACTTTCATCAGGCTTCATGCAACCTACTCTAGTTGTAGTCAATATAGTTGAAATCATAGAATATATAACTCAATCAATTATGTCTTTTTCTAAATATAAATATGTTAATCTAATTTTTGATACCGATAAAGAAGATATTTATATTTACTGCGATTTAGATTACATTGAAAGAATTATGCTGAATCTTTTATCCAATTCAATTAAATATAGTGATAATGGTTGCAATATTAAGGTTTCTATACACTCTGAAGATACTGGTAAAGTATTAATAATAGTTGAAGATGAAGGTATAGGAATACCCGATAATAAAAAACAAACTATATTTAATAGTTTGGAGAAAATAGACAAAAGCATGTTAAGGAAAAATGAAGGTAGTGGTATAGGACTTCATATTGTTAAATCCTTAGTAGAACTTCTAAATGGAACCATCAGTCTAGAAAGCACCTTAGGAGTAGGTAGTAAATTCTTTATTAGGTTTCCCGTAGTTGCAATGTGCGATGAAATTTGTGCAACCATAGATGATACTGCAAATACTCAAATCAGTGATATTATAGAAAAAATAAATATAGAGTTTTCCGATATATATTAATGTCCCAATTCTTGAAATCAAAACACACGACATATTACATAATCTGCCGTGTGTTTTGTATTTTTTGATAATATCTACTCTATTTTATTCACTTACATGGATATATTTTCATATCTAGAATTAAACACATTCAAATACTGCCGCTGCTCCCATACCTGCGCCAATACACATACTTACAAGACCATATCTAGCATTTCTACGTCTTAATTCAGATATAAGTTTTATTGTAAGAAAACCGCCTGTACATCCTAGTGGATGACCTAATGCAATTGCTCCACCATTTACATTTAAGACTTCTTTATTTAATCCTAATTCTTTTATACATGCAAGAGATTGAGATGCAAAAGCTTCATTTAATTCGATCAAATCCATATCTTCTTTTACCTTACCAGCAAGTTTTAATGCTTTAGGTATTGCTTGTATAGGACCAAGCCCCATTACATCTGCTGGAACTCCGCCTACAGCAAAGGATTTAAAAACTGCTAAAGGTTTTACTCCTAAACTTTCAGCTTTTTCTCTTGACATAACTAATACTATAGCTGCTCCATCACTTGTTTGAGATGAGTTTGCAGCAGTTACTGTACCACCTTTTTTAAAAGGAGCTCTTAACTTAGCTACTTTTTCCATAGTAGTACCTTGTCTAATCCCTTCATCTTTATCAAAGATAAAAGTTTCAGTGCTAACTCTTCCATTTTCATCTGTAATCTTTGCTACAGCGTTAACTGGAACTATTTCCTCAGCAAATTTACCTTCTTCTTGTGCTTTAGCAGCTCTTATTTGACTTTCAACACCAAAAGCATCTTGTTCTTCTCTTGTAATATCATATCTTTCTGCAACATTTTCTGCTGTAATTCCCATTGATGTACTTGCTTCTGGTTTCGTATCCATCATAAATGGATTTGGACTTAATCTTCCTCCACCCATAGGAACTGCACTCATAGACTCTATTCCGCCAGCTAAAATAACTTCTGATTGACCAGCCATTATACTATATGCAGCATTAGCTATTGTCTGAAGTCCTGATGCACAAAATCTATTTACTGTTTGACCAGAAACACAATCAGGTAATCCAGCTCTTTGTGCAACTATTCTACCCATATTTAAACCTTGTTCTCCTTCTGGCATTGCGCATCCAATTATAACATCATCAATTTCACTATGATCCAATTGAGGCACTTTTGCCAAAACTGCATTAAGAACTTCTGCTCCAAAATCCTCTGGTCTAGTATATCTTAATTTTCCTTTAGGAGCTTTTCCAATTGCAGAACGTCCCATTGCTACTATAACCGCTTCTCTCATAATTACACCTCCATTAATTTCTAAGTGGTTTTCCTGTTTTAAGCATATATCCAATTCTTTCTAAAGTTTTATCTTCTCCACAAAGGCTAAGGAATGCTTCTTTTTCTAAATCAAGAATTTGTTCTTCACTAACATAACTATTTAGAGGAACATTTCCACCAGTAATAATATTTGCAACCTTATTAGCTATATGAGCATCATATTCAGATATATACTTACCATAAAGCATTTGTTGTACCATAAATGAAATATGAGCTTTTCCTGTAGTTCCAACAACCTTAATATTTTCCTTAACTAAAGGTCTGAAACCAGCTCCGTCCATTGATAAAACTAAATCTTTAGCTTTATCGATTAGCGCATCTTTATTCATAACCACCACGTCAGATTTCTTTAAATA
>DAOUPR010000125.1 GCA_030626065.1 Clostridium sp.
AAGTATTATCAATATTAATTCCCATTTCTCCACCAAGAGCATCAATTTCTCTAACTAAATGTCCTTTTGCTGTTCCTCCAATATTAGGATTACACGGCATCATAGCTACACTCTTTAAGTCTGTAGCACACAACAATGTTCTACTTCCCATTCTTGCAGATGCTAAAGCTGCTTCACACCCAGCATGCCCAGCACCAACTACAATAGTATCATATTCTCCTGCAAAAAAACTCAAAACATCCACCTACTTTCCTAGACAAAACTTAGAAAATATCTTATCAATAATATTGTTTTCCAATGAATCGCCAGTAATTTCTCCCAAATAACTCCATGCAGCTCTAATATCAATTGAAGCAAGATCAATAGCATTTGTATTTTTCAAAGCTTCAACTGAAGTTTCTAAAGATTCTACAGCTCTAACAAGTTCTTCTTTATGTCTTGTATTAGTAATCATAATCTCTTTATTTTCAATTTTTCCTGCAAAAAATAAATTCTTTATTTTCACTTTTAATTCATCAATACCTTCTTCAGATTTTGTTGAAGTATTAATCATATTTTCTTGATTTAGCTTTATATCAGACAAATCTATTTTTTCAGATTCAATATCACTCTTATTTAATAATACTATATATTTCTTATTATTTAAATATTCAATAATATCCATATCTTCTTTATCTAAAACTCTACTTTTATCCAACATAAAAATAACTAAGTCTGCTTCTTCAATCATTTCTCTAGATTTTGAAACCCCTATTTTCTCTACGACATCATCTGTCTCACGTATACCTGCTGTATCAGCAATTTTAAGTGGTATTCCTTCCAAATTAACAAATTCTTCAATAACATCTCTAGTTGTGCCAGGAACATCTGTTACAATAGCCCTATTTTCTTTCAATAAAACATTCATCAAGGAAGATTTTCCTACATTAGGTTTACCTACAATAACAACCTTTAAACCTTCTCTAATAATTTTACCTTCATCAGCCGTACTAATTAAATCATTAATTTTTATTATTTGACCTTTAACAATTTCTGAAACCTTAACAGAAGTAATCTCTTCAAGGTCTTCCTCTGGATAATCTACTGTGGCTTCTACATGTGCAATAGCTTCTATAAGTGTATTTCGTATCTCTTCAACACTCTTGTAAATTATTCCTTCTGATTGATTAACAGCTGTTTTTAAAGCAAGCTCTGTTTTTGAAGTTATAATATCAATGATACCTTCCGCCTGACTTAAATCAATTCTACCATTCAAAAAAGCTCTTTTAGTAAATTCACCTTTATCAGCAAGTCTTGCTCCTACTTTTATTACTTCATCTAAAATTCTTCTTGTTACAACAACACCACCATGGCAGTTTATTTCTATAGTATCTTCTGCCGTAAAGCTTTTAGGTCCCTTCATATAAGATACTATAACCTCATCTAATTTTTCCTTTGTATTATAATCTATTATAAACCCATATCTCATAGTATATGACTGTATATCATCAATTTTTCTATTATTTTTACCAATAAAAATTTTACTGACTATCTCTTTTGCTTTATCACCAGATATTCTAATTATCGATACTCCACTTTCCCCTAAATTGGTTGCTATCGCAGCAATAGTATCTACTTCTCTCATTTTTTCATCCTTTCTTAAATAATTTATTAAAAAAGAAAGCCTATTAGGCTTTCTTCTTCAAATCAATAACAACTCTTCTAAATGGTTCTTCGCCCTCGCTGAACGTTACAATTCTACTATCATTTTGAAGCGCAAAATGAATAATTCTTCTTTCATATGGATTCATAGGTTCCAATCTATAACTTTTTGCACTTTTTTTAACTTTTGCAGCAATTCTAAAAGCAAGTTTCTTTAAAGTTTCTTCTCTTTTAGCTCTATAATTCTCAGTATCTAAAATTACTTTAATATGATCACCAGTATTACCTTTGTTAACTGTTAAATTAACTAAGTATTGAAGAGAATCTAACGTCTCCCCCCTATGTCCGATAATTATACCCATTTTAGGTCCTATCAAATCAATTTTCAAAATATTTTTTTCTCTTGAAGTCTTAATTTCGGCCAATATGTTCATAGAATCCAAAACTTCTCTTAAAAACTTCTTAGCTTTAGCTTCATAATTATATTTAACTGTTACTCTAACTTTAGCTTCCTTACTCTTAAATATTTTCAAGAATCCTTTAGTTTCTTCTTCTAATATTTCAATCTCTACATCTTCTCTTTTTACACTTAAATCTTTCAAAGCATTTTCTATTGCTTGTTCTACAGTCTTACCTGTCATCTCAATTGTACTCATATACTAAACCTGCCTTTCCCGATTAATTAAGGCATATAGGAATTTAACTACGATGTTATTTTTTGTGATTTACCTGTATCCCTTCTTACAAATAAAATCTGTGCAATTTGGAATAGATTATTAGTAATCCAATATAAAACTAAAGAAGTATTAAATTGAAAACTCATAAATGTCATCATTATACTCATTCCAATTGACATTGTTGTTGTTTGACTTGATTTTTCTCCATTCTTTGGTTGCATAATTATTGAAGAGACATATGTTGTAGCACCTGAAATTAATGGTAAAATCCATGTTCCTACTAATAAAGGATTTGACATAACGTCACCAATTCCTGCAGCACCCTCCATCAACTTCAAACCTAAAAATGTAACTTGATTTATATTAGGATTAATTGCATCTAAATTCATGAAAGTATAATACATAGCAATCAAAATAGGCCATTGTAACAACATAGGTAAACATCCACCTAGTGGATTAACCCCTGCATCTTTATATAATTTCATAGTTTCCTGCTGTAACTTTTCTGGATTATTCTTATATTTAGTTTGAAGCTCTTTTAATTTAGGTTGAATAGCAGTCATCTTACTTGTTGACTGTAATGACTTTCTATTAAGTGGAAACAATAACAATCTAATTATTAGTGTTACTAAAATTATAGCTAATCCATAAGATACATTATCATTAGTAAATACACTAGCAACTACACCATGTACTATACCAAAAAAAGAAACCAACAAATCGTTTAGCCACGTTATTTGAAAAAGCGCCGCTGGTGTTACACTATTTATAAGAGCTAAATTCAAATTAATAACCTCCTAAAGTTATTTAACTGGATCATATCCGCCTTTATTATAAGGATTACATCTCAAAATTCTCTTAAAGGCCATAAAAGAACCTTTAATAGCTCCATATTTTTGTATCGCTTGTATTGCATATTGAGAACATGTTGGATAAAAAATACAAGACGGTGCTTTCATCGGTGAGATATATTTTTGATACAGTTTTATATTAAATATTAAAATTTTTTTCAACATTAATTATATATACCTGCTTTCTTAACTGCATTAATTAAAGCTGAATCAACTTCTTTAAAGTTTTTATCATTAATCTTTGTTCTTGCAATAAAAACTAAATCATATCCTTTTTCCATTTCATCTTTGTGAACTCGATAACTTTCTAATATCAATCTCTTTACTCTGCTTCTAACCACACTTTTTCCAACTTTTTTACTAACTGATATTCCTACTCTGTTTACATCTTTATTATTATGATTCTTATAAACATACAATACAACTAAGTGGTTAGCACACGATTTACCTCTTCTATATACTCTTTTAAATTCAACGTTCTTTCTCAATTTCTCTTCTTTGTTCATAAATTGCTCCTTAAAACATGCAATTACAGAAAAGGCCACTTAAACGCGGCCCTTATGCAGTCAATCTTTTTCTTCCTTTTTTTCTTCTTCTTTGAATTACATTTCTTCCACCATGGCTCTTCATTCTTTTTCTAAAACCATGCTCTTTTTTTCTTTGTCTCTTTTTTGGTTGGTAAGTCATCTTCATTTTAATTACACCCCCTTCGAGTGATTCATCAATTTATGATTACGCCTAAGCATAATATCGCAAATTAAACTATAGTAATTTTACCTTTTAATTATATATACTATGTATTTCAATGTCAAGCAGTATATATTGTTGATATTTTTTTATATAAGTAAATCTTTTTGTGGATAAGTTCTTGAATAGCTAAAATTCTTTTGTTATTATTAAGATACTCTGTGTATAAAACTATTTTCTATTAAGTTTATCCACAATCTGTGGACAAAGCTGTGTATAAAATGTTTATTTATATTTAAATTATATATTTTTATTTACTATGATAGCTATTTTTCGCGTTTTTTCTGTTAATATACCCATGTTAACAATGTTAATTACTTTTTTTTATGTTTGTTGATAATTTAAAATAAAAATTAGTTTCTCACAAATTAATAAACATGTGATTATTTTTATCAACATTGTCAACAATTTTAAATATATGTGAATAAACCTGTTTATAATCTGTTACTATCCAGGTTAAAAAAAAAATTTAGAGTACGAGTGGAGGATTTTTAAATGGCAACGGATCTTAATAAAATTTGGAAAGATACGTTAGAAATTATTAAAGGCGAAGGTGAATTAAGTGAAGTAAGCTTTAATACTTGGATTAAAACAATTAAACCAATTGAAATAGAAGCAAATATCATGAAATTCGAAGTACCAAATGATTTTACAAAACAAATTTTAAATAATAGATATAAAAGTTTAATCATTAATGCTATAAAATTAATTACTAATAAGCAATATAATATTGAATTCTCAATTTTTACAGAAAAAAGAGATGATGAATCTATTTCTAAGGATACTAATAAGAATAAATCCAAAATTATAGTATCAGATGCAATTCAAAGTACTTTAAATCCTAAATATACATTTGAATCATTTGTAATAGGTAATAGTAACCGATTTGCTCATGCTGCATCTTTAGCTGTTGCGGAAGCCCCTGCTAGAGCATACAATCCTTTATTTATATATGGAGGCGTTGGACTTGGAAAAACCCATCTAATGCATGCTATTGGACATTATGTATTAAAAAATAATCCTAGTTCTAAAGTAGTTTATGTAACTTCTGAAAAATTTACTAATGAACTAATCAACTCAATTAAAGATGATAAAAATACTGAATTTAGAAATAAATATCGACACGTTGATGTTCTATTAATTGATGATATTCAATTTATTGCAGGTAAAGAGAGAACACAAGAAGAATTTTTCCATACTTTTAATGCTCTACATGAATCAAACAAACAAATTATTCTTTCAAGTGATCGGACTCCTAAAGAAATTCCAACATTAGAAGATAGATTAAGGTCTAGATTTGAATGGGGACTTATTGCAGATATTCAAGCTCCAGATTTTGAAACTAGAATTGCAATTCTTAAGAAAAAAGCAGATGTAGAAAATCTAAGTATACCTAATGAAGTAATGGTTTATATTGCAAGCAAAATAAAATCAAATATAAGAGAACTAGAAGGTGCTTTAATAAGAATAGTTGCTTATTCTTCATTGACTAGTAGAGAAATAACAGCGGCTTTAGCAGAAGAAGCTCTTAAAGATATTATTAATCATAATGCAGTTAAAAAAATTACAATTAGTTATATACAAGATATAGTAGCTACTTACTTTAATATTAAAACAGATGAACTTAAATCATCAAGAAGAACTAGAAACATAACCTATCCAAGACAAATAGCTATGTATCTATCTAGAAAACTAACAGATATGTCTTTACCTAAAATAGGTGAAGAATTTGGAGGGCGTGATCATACTACAGTAATTCATGCTTACGAAAAAATTTCTACGAATGTTAAAAAAGATTCTTCTTTAAAAGATATTATTGAAGAGCTTACAAAAAAAATTAATCAAAACTAGTCACATTATGTGTATAATAAACTGTTATTTATATGTGGATAATTTTTTTTCACAATTTCAATGTTAATATTGTGGATAAACACCTATTTTAGAGTACAATATATCCACAAATAATAAACAGCTACTTTGAGTATATATCTTCTATAAGATAAGATATCCACAAATCCACAGCCCCTATTACTATTACTACTATAAAATATATTATACTATTCTATATATATACAAAACTTTTTTGTTAATTAAGGAGGATTATTATGAAATTTATTTGCGATAAAAATATTATTCAAGAAGCAATTTCTACTGTTCAAAAGGCAGTAAGTAATAAATCACCTATGGAAATTTTACATAGCATATTTATTAAAGCAGAAAATAATACTTTAACCTTTATTGGTACAGATATAGATTTAAGTATTGTAACTAAAATAGAAGGAACCGTAATAGAAAAAGGAATAATTGTTGTAGACTCTAGATTATTTGGAGATATAATTCGTAAACTACCAAATAGTAAAGTAGAAATATCGAAAATAGAAAACAAATTAGAAGTAAAATGTGAGAAATCTAAATTTACATTAATGCTTAATTTAGATCCTAATGAATTTCCTACATTACCTGATATCAACGAAAATTTAAAAGTTGAAGTAAAAGAAAATATATTAAAAAATATGATAAAAAGTACAATATTTGCTATAGCTCAAGATGAAGCTAGACCAATACTTACAGGAGTAC
This sequence comes from Clostridium sp., assembly GCA_030626065.1. Taxonomy (GTDB): domain Bacteria; phylum Bacillota; class Clostridia; order Clostridiales; family Clostridiaceae; genus Clostridium_AF. Next base: position 6,494 of record DAOUPR010000125.1, read on the forward strand.
TGTTTGAATTAAAAAATAAAAAATTAAATTTAATTGCTTTAGATGGTTATAGACTTGCATTTAGATGTGAAGACTTAGAAGATGACCATGAATTAAATGCAGTTATTCCAGGAAAAACATTAAATGAAGTATCTAAAATACTAAAAGATGGTGAAGATAAAGTAAATATTACATTTACTTCAAACCATATTGTATTCAATATTGGTAATACAAAAATTATTTCAAGATTACTAGAAGGAGAATTTATTAAATATTCCTCAATAATTCCACAAGAGTATAATTTAAAAGTAACTACTAAAAGACATGAACTTTTAAACTGTATAGAAAGAGCATCTTTAGTGGCTAAGGAAGGAAATACTAATTTAATAAAATTTGATATAAATGACGATGTAATAATAATTACTTCTAATTCTCAATTGGGAACAGTTAGAGAAGAACTTAGTATCATTTTGCAAGGAGAAGGATTACAAATTGCATTTAATTCAAAATACCTTATAGACGTATTAAAAAATATAGAAGAAGATGAAATAACGTTAGAATTATCAAGTAGTGTAAGTCCATGTGTAATTAGAAATGAAAAAAATGAATCTTTCACATACTTAATATTACCAGTTAGATTACTTAATTCTAATTAACAAAATTAAAATAAAAAGGACGGTGAATCCCATTGGAAAATATCCAATGGGAATAATAATGAAAGAAATAAAAATAAAAACAGAATATATTAAACTTGATGCTTTTTTGAAATGGTGTGGTATAGCTTCTTTGGGTTCTGAAGCAAAATTTTATATAACAGAGGGCCAGGTTCAAGTTAATGGAGAAACAGAGCTTAGAAGAGGAAAGAAATTAGTTAAAGGAGATATTATACAGTTTAACGGAGAAGAATTTAAAATAATCTGAAATTTCACTAATAATTAACGTTATGGTATAATATAAATTAGGTGTTTTTTATGTATGTTAAATATCTAGAATTAAAAAATTATAGAAATTACGAGCTATTATCAATTGAATTTAATAAAAAAACAAATATATTAGTTGGCGATAACGCTCAAGGAAAAACAAATATACTTGAAAGTATATACTATTGCAGTTTGGGAAAATCTCATAGAACAAATAAAGATAAAGAATTAATAAATTGGCAAAATAAAGAAAGTTTTATAAGTATTTATGTTTCTAAAGAGAGATTAGATAAGAAAATAGACATAAAAATTTTTAAAGAAGGTAAAAAGGGAGCCAAAATTAATTCAATTAAAATAAATAGCTTTTCTGAACTAATAGGAACATTTAATGTTGTTATGTTCTCTCCAGAAGACTTAAAAATTGTAAAAGAGTCTCCTTCTTTTAGAAGAAGATTTCTAGATATTGAATTATGTAAAATAAACAAAAAATATTATTATAGTTTACTGAATTATAATAAAGTACTTGGTGGTAGAAATGCTGCACTCAGAAAATGGAATAACAACACAAGTGTTTTATTAGATGTATATGATAAACAATTAAGTGATTTTGGAGAATATATTATAAAATGTAGAGTTGATTATTTAAAGAAATTGAATGAAATCTCTAAAAAATTACATAAAAAAATAACATCAGATAAAGAAAATATAGAAATTAAGTATATATCATCAGTTAAAAATTTTGACAAAATAAATGAACAATTACTTAATGAATTTAAAGAAAATAGACAAAAAGATATTGAAAAAAGAATGACATCTAGTGGTCCTCATAGAGATGATTTTTCTATTTATATTAACGAAGTCGATACAAGAAAATATGGATCACAAGGACAACAAAGAACAGCAATATTAACATTAAAATTTGCATCACTCCAAATAATAAAAGATTCTATAGGCGAGTATCCTGTTCTTTTATTAGATGATGTACTTTCAGAGCTTGATGTTAAAAGACAAAAATTTATACTTAATTCAATAAATGATTATCAAACAATAATTACATGTACAGGAATAGAAGATATTCAAAAATATTTAAATAATGATATTTCAGTATTTAATATTAGTAATGGTCAAATTAAAGATCAA
>DAOUPR010000096.1 GCA_030626065.1 Clostridium sp.
CATATATAGCATCGGAATGGTACTGAAATATGTATAATATGTAAATAATATTAATAATATTAAAAAATATATTAAATATTTTTGAAAATTGTAGATTTGAAAGATTTATTTAAAAATTAAAGATAATAAGGTTTATAGTAAAAACAATGTAAAAAATAGTAATTGATACCATTAAAATTATATGGTAGAATTAAATTGAATTTAATTTATTTGTAGATTTTTAAAATTTAATAAGTATATTAAGAGATTATATAGGTTATTATTTCTGAGGCTATTGTAATTAGACTTTATATAACATATTTATATTAAATTCGATTAATTATTATAGCTAATTATAAAAAATAGCTATAATTAGTGATATTAGTAAAAATATAAGAAAAGAAAAATATATAAAATAATAGGAACTTAATGATTACTTAGATGGGAAAATTTAAATTTTGAATCAAATTGGATACATAGATGATTTATTTTATGTTAGGGGGGTGGTTTTATGGAAATGCTTATCAAGGATCAGGAATTGGTTTTACCTGGAGACCATATGGTTTTGCTATATAATGAAGAGAAGGAAGTAGTAGAAACTATTGTTTCATATATAAATGCTAGCTTGTTGAGAAATGAGAAGTGTATTTATATTACAGGTGATGCCAACACTCAAATAATTATTGATCTTTTAAATGAAACTATAAATTACGAGTATTATATTGATAGAGGGCAATTTGTAATATTAAATCAAAAGGATGCCTATTCAAAATCAGGTATATTTGTACCAGATAAAATGATTAGTTTACTTATTGCTGAAACAAATAATGCCATTTCAGAAGGATATAATGGTGTGTCTATTTCAGGAGAACTGAGTTGGGTTCTGCAATATGAAGATGGTATAGAAAGAATTATTGAATATGAATGGAAGCTTAATGAATATGTTTTTAATAATGCTAAATTATCAGCAATATGTAGATATAATATGAAAAAATTCTCCGATGAAATGATAATAAATATTATACAGTTACATCCTTATTTGATATGGAAAAATCAAATACATGAAAATCCATTTTATATTCCGCCAATAGGATATAAGGAGAAAAAAATAGCAGAATATCAAGTTAAAGTATGGCTTGAAAATATTACTAAATACACCAATACTAAAAGCAAATTTCATAAAGAAATAAAAAGCAAGGAAGAAGAGTTTGCTGAGCTACAGTTGAAGCTTACAAAAGAAATTATAATGTCCATTACTGGCTTGCTTGAAATACATGATTCTTATACAAAAAATCATAGTGAAACAGTTGCAAATATTTCAAAGATGATAGCTAAGGAGTTAAAACTATCTGAAGAACTTATAGCTAAAACATATTATACAGGAGTACTTCATGATATTGGTAAGACAATTATTAGTAAGGATATTTTAAATAAAAATGATAGGCTTACTGAATCTGAGTATGATGTTGTAAAGATGCATCCAATATCTGCATATGAAACATTAACTAAATCAAGTGAATTAACGGATATTGCTGATTATGTTTTGTATCATCATGAAAGATGGGACGGAAAAGGGTATCCAGAAGGTATATCTGACGAAAAAATACCGTTTATTTCAAGAATAATCGCTGTAGCTGATACATATGATGCGATGACTACTGATCGACCTTATAGAAAAGCTTTAAGCAGTGAAATAGCACTTCAAGAGATAATAAATAATTCAAGTACTCAATTTGATCCTAAAGTTGTCAAAGTATTTGTAGAAAAAGTATATCCATTGATAAATTAAAATGGTAAATAGATTTGAGTAAACAGAAGATTAATTAAGGAGCTCTGTCTTTTTTATTAGAAATATGCAAAGGTTAATTTAATACTATACATATATTTAAATTTATAAACAAGAATATAATTTCTCGTAGTAAAAACGAAACTTTATGAAAATATTGACATATATGAAAAAAAGTATAGTATTTAGTTAATAAAGCAATTAGTGAGGGGGAGCATTTTATGAGAAATAAGTATATGTTAATCGTGGTTTTAATAGTAATGTTTTTTTTAACAGCCTGCGGAGGAAGTACCAGTAAAACTAATAATAGTCAATTAGTTGATGCAGTAAAACAAATTGAAATTAATCAATTTAAGTTTATGAATTTTGAAATAACATATAATGATTATAAAAAAAACACACAAAAATACATGTTTGATTACTATCTTGAGGGCCAAGATGAGGAGATATTATTTGGAACTAGCAAAAAACAATATACAGGCAAAGATGTAGCTAAAATGTCACTAAAAGAACATAAAGAGATTGCTAGTGAAATTATGAATCAGCTTTATGGATCAACTGAAATAAAATATTGTTCTGTAAGTATATCTGATGAATATTATAGTGAAGATGACGAAGATGCAATTAGATACGTGTATTCAAAAGCAAATGTTGGTATTGGTGAAAAAGACTTTACAGGATATAAAAAATATACTTTTTTAAAGGATGGAGATATCTGGAAAGTATCGACAATAACAAAGATGAGTGAGTCAAATGATTATAAATTAGATGAAACTACTTTGAATGAATTTATTAACTTTGGTAACAGTCCTGTTGAATATATTGAAACTATTGAATTCTTGAAAGATGAATAATTGCTAATAATGGGTGTGATTTTATATCACACCCATTATTTTTATTAAGTAAATATTTTTATATACTTCTATTCAAAATCAATGCTATTTTCTTTACACCAGCTTATTGCAAGTTCTTTAGTAGAGTTTTCTTTATGGTCATACCAAGCATTTTGTAAATCTAAATCATAAAGTTTATCTTTAAATCTTCTAAAAGCACCTCTACCATTCAATGTATCTAGCAATATACCGGATTTTTGTTTGTTATCTAAAGTATAGCAAAATGTTTCCATTAGATGGTATTCATCTAAATCTTCACTATTAGGTAAGTTGATATAATCTTCATAATTTTCTTCTATATCAACAATTGTTTTAACAATGTCTATTTGCCAATCAGCATAGTTTTCTAAATCATCAAAACTCTTTTCACCAGTGAATACTTGATCTGCAGCTCTAGAATATTCATCAAAAACACACACTATGGAATTAGTTTTTTTATGGTAATAGTGGTTAGATTCATCAGTACATAGTTCAATAGCTTCTATAACGTCCTCAAGTTTAATTTTTTTCATAAGTAATAGCTCCTTTTGATTATTTAAATTATATTATTTTAAAATAAAGATTTTCTGACGGAAGGAAGAAAATCATCCTTAATTGTGCATTGTGCACTGTGCATTGTGCATTTAAAAAATCATTGTTCAGCTATTTTCTCAGCCAATTCATTCAAATAAGCCCATCTATCCATTTTTCCTTCTAGAATTTTTTCTTTTTCTTCTTTTTCAGCTAATAGATCCTGAAGCAGTCCGTAGCTACTTCCGGCTGCATTTATTTTTTCTTCTATTTCTGAAAGTTCATTTTCTAAGTATTCAATAACAGAGTCTATTTCTTCGAATTCTAATTTTTCCTTATATGAGAATTTTAATTTAGTATTATTTCTATAGTCATTTTTCATTTTTTTGTTAGCAGCTGTATTTGTTTTATTTTTATTATTTGAATCAATTTCATCTTGTTTTTTTATGATAGAATAATCAGAGTAATTTCCTACATGTTTTGAGATAACACCAGGTTTTTCAAAAGCAAATATTTTATTTGTTATTCTATCTAAAAAGTATCTATCATGAGATACGATAACAATGACACCATTAAAATAATCCAAATAATCCTCTAATATTGTAAGAGTTTCTATATCTAAGTCATTGGTAGGTTCATCGAGGAAAAGAACATTTGGAGCATCCATTAATATACTTAGTAGATATAGTCGTCTTCTTTCACCTCCAGATAGTTTGCTAACATAAGTCCATTGCTGGGAAGAAGGAAACAGGAAATTTTCAAGCATTTGTGAAGCACTTATTTTAGTACCATCAGCGGTTGTGATGAATTCAGCCTTTTCTCTTATGTATTCAATAACTCGTAGATTTTCATCCATGTGGTCTACTTCTTGAGTGTAAAAGCCCATTTTTACTGTTGTTCCTATATCAATTGTTCCTGAATCAGGTTTTAATTTTTCGTTTAAAATATTCATTAATGTAGATTTTCCGCTACCATTAGGCCCTACTATGCCTATTCTATCTTCTTTAGTCATAATATAGCTAAAATCTTGGAAAAGTAGCTTATTATCAAATTTTTTGCTTATGTGGTCAATCTCAATTATTTTTTTACCTAATCTAGTACTAGCTGTTGATATTTCAACCTTTTCTTCTGATAGATCTGCTTTTGAATTTTTAATTTCTTCAAATCTATCGATTCTAGCTTTTTGTTTTGTACTTCTTGCTTTAGCACCTCTTTTAATCCAAGCTAGCTCTTTTCTGTATAAATTTTTTCTTTTTCTTTCAGTATCTTTTTCTATTTGAAGTCTTTCTGCTTTTTTCTGAAGAAATTCACTGTAATTTCCCATGTAAGTATATAGATTGCCTTTGTGAAGTTCTATGATTTTGTTAGTAATTCTATCTAAAAAGTATCTATCATGTGTAATCATTAAAAAGGAGCCCTTTTTGCCGCTTAAGTAGGTTTCTAGCCACATAATAGAGTCAGTATCAAGGTGATTGGTAGGCTCATCCAATATTAATAAATCACAAGGAGATATTAAAGTAGAGGCAAGAGCGATTCTTTTTTTCTGCCCGCCAGATAAGGTTGATACTTTTGCATTAAAATTAGTGATTCCTAGTTTAGTTAAGATAGTTTTGGCTTCTTTTTCTACTTCCCACCCATTTTCAGCATCCATTTTTGTATTGAGGCTATTTAATTCATTTAATAAACTTTCATTTGAAGGAGTTTTCTGAAGTTTATAAAGCAATTCTTCGTATTTTCTTAAAAGCACCATTAGATTTGAATCACCTTTGTAAACTTGTTCTAAAACGGTTGCATCCCGGTGCATGTTAGGATTTTGAGATAAATATTCAATACGTAAATTTGATTTTTTAGTGGTATCACCTGAATCAGAAGTTTCGATTCCTGCAATAACTTTTAATAAAGTAGATTTACCCGTTCCGTTAATTCCTATTAAACCAATTTTATCTCCTTCATTTATATTTAAAGAAATATTATCAAATAAAGTTTTTTCACTATAGCTTTTGCTAAGGTTTTCTAAGGTTAAAAGATTCATAATAATTCCTTTCTTCGTTTTATATATTAATATTACAATGTATATATTATAAAGCATTAATGGATATTATTAAACTAATAATTTTGTTAGTAATGGTGATTTGTATAGTAGATTTTGTTTTGAAATGAAACTCTTCTTTAAAGAGTTGTTTATATCGATAAATATTTTTAGTTTTAAAAGTTATTATTAATGAATAATTTCAATTTGTAGTGTGTAGTTTGTAATTAAGGATGATTTTTTATTCTTTGTTATTCTTAAATAAATTAAAGATTCTCTGAGGAACGATGAGAATCATCATTAATTGTGCATTGTGCATTGCCTTTAAGATTTTTGTAATAAAAATCATACGGAAATAATTAGAAAAATATGTTATAATTTTGTTGGGGATTGAAAAGTTATTACAGAGGAGGAGATTTATGACTGAATGGTGGAACGCACTTGTTGGGCTTGAAAAGTTTTTTTGGACTTTGGCTATACCTTCTACGTGCTTGTTTACAATCCAAATGATTTTACTTGCTATTGGAATTGATTCAGGAGGGGATATGCCTGATTCCTTTGATGGGGATGGAATTGGGGATTTCGACTTGGATACGGATTTCGATGGTAATTTTGATGTGGATGATGTAGACTTTGATGCACAAACTGATGTGCAGGTTTCAAATATACCACTTAAGCTTATAACTTTTAGAAATGTGGTTGTTTTCTTAACAGTATTCTCTTGGACAGGGATTACTACAGTGAATAGTGGTATAGGAGCTATTCAATCAATTCTTATTGCTATAATTGTGGGTGACATTGTTGTTGCAATTTTAGTATTTGTATTTAGATCTTTATTAAAGTTGCAGGAAAGTGGTAATATCAATTTAAAGAATGCAATAGGGAAGAAAGGCAGTGTTTATTTGACTATTCCTGAGAATGAAAAAGGAATAGGAAAGATAGAAATATCTTTTCAAGGTAAATACCAAGTTGTTGATGCTATTACAAAAGAGGATAGTATTAAGACAGGAAAAAGTATAATTGTAGTAGGAATAAAGAATAATAATCTTATAGTAAAAAATGCAAATGGGGGTAATTAATGATGTTTGATAATCTTTTTGGTGTAATCACAATAGCGATTATAGTGGTCGCAATATTTATAGTTATAATGGCTTTATTTTCAAGATATAAAAAGTGTCCTTCTGATAAGATATTAGTTATTTATGGTATGACAGGTAAACATGCAGATGGTTCAACTCGTTCTTCAAAATGTATACACGGTGGTGCTGCTTTTGTATGGCCTGTTATACAGAGTTATGAGTATATGGATTTAACTCCTATCTCAATAGATGTTAATTTAACAAAGGCATTAAGTAAGCAAAACATCAGGGTTGATGTTCCTTCAATATTCACAGTTGGTATTTCTACGGATACTTCTGTTATGAATAATGCTGCTGAAAGATTATTAGGTTTAAATAAGCAAAGTATTCAAGATTTAGCTAAAGATATTATATTTGGACAATTAAGATTGGTTATTGCAACAATGGATATCGAAGAGATCAACTCTGATAGAGATAAATTTCTTGCTAATGTTTCTCAAAATGTTGAGCAAGAACTAAAGAAAATCGGTTTAAAACTTATAAATGTTAACGTAACTGATATTAAAGATGAATCTCAATATATTGAAGCATTAGGTAAAGAAGCAGCTGCTAAAGCTATAAATGATGCTAAGAAAAGTGTTGCTGAGAAAAATAGAGATGGTGCTATAGGTGAAGCTCGAGCTAAGAGAGAAGAAAGAATTCAAGTTGCAGAAGCTAATGCTACAGCTATTGAAGGTGAGAACACAGCTAAGATAACTGTTGCGCAATCAGATGCTGAAAGAAGAGAAAAAGAAGCAGAAGCAGAAAAAATTGCTATTGCAGCAGAAAAAGTTCAAGCAGCTAAAGCTTTGGAAGAAGCTTATGCAGCAGAAAGTGATTCTGAGAAAGCCCGTGCTGAGAGAGAAAGATCAACTAATATGGCAGATGTTATAGTTCAAGCTGAAATAGCAAAACAAAAAGCTGAATTGGATGCTGAAGCAGAAGCTGAGCAAATTAGAAGAAAAGCAAAAGGTGAAGCTGATGCGATTTTAGCTAAAATGCAGGCAGAAGCACAAGGTACTATGGAAATACTTAGTAAACAAGCTGAAGGTTTCGGGAAAATTGTTGCTTCAGCTGGTATGGATGCTGAAAAAGCAGCTATGCTTATGATTACAGATAAACTTCCAGAATTGGTTGAATTACAGGTTGAAGCTATTAAAAATATTAAAATTGATAAAGTTACAGTTTGGGATACTATGGGCGGAGGAAATGGTGATGGAACTCCAGCAACTGCAAACTTTTTATCAGGCATGTTAAAAGCAATACCTCCATTTGAAGATGTATTCAAAAACGCAGGAATGGAACTTCCAGAAATATTACAAGGTAGAAAAGCTGAAAAAGAGGAAGTAAAAGAAGTTGTTGATGTTGAATTAGAGAAGGATGAAATAGAGTAGATATATTTTAAAATTTAATAACATAATATTTTAATAAACATAAGGGGAAAGCTTATCATACTAGTTTCCCCTTTTGTTTTAGATAAAATTTTTTTGGATAGCACAAAGTTAAAATATAATCTTCAATTTTAAAAGATGAAGCTTTAAACTGATAAAAATGAGAGTATAGACTTACTAATGAGCTATTATAAGCTTCCATAGTTTTAATAGTGTACATTTCTAGTGGAAGAGTTACCCCAGTTCTTAAGGCTTTACTAAGGGATTCAATGCAAGTCCAATGAGTTATAGCGATATCATTTTCAGTGAATTCGTCTATAGCATTAAATTCTCTTGAGAGGGCTTTTTCAACTGTAGAAGCTCTCTTTGTTTTTATTTTTTCAACATCTATAGCCATAGGACAGGCTTCGTCATATGCGATAGCACAAACAAAATCTTTACTATGAGTTATACTTATTTGAACATTTTTATTTGAATTAACTTTAACTATTGGGAAGTTGAAAATACCTTTTTCTATTGATATATTTTTTAATTCTTCTTTTGAATCTAAGAGTAGGGAAACAGCTTTTTTTGCCATATAGCGACTAAGCAGAAAGCTTTTATATCTATTTCCATTTCTAAAAGAATTTAAAGTTTCTAGTTCGGTTTTATTTAAGGCTTTTTTATATATTTCAGTGCTGATTAATTCTTCTATAATACCGCCACAAATAGAAAATTGATATTCTTTATTTTCATTTTTAAGCGTGAGTTGTTTTAAAACTATAGAGTTTGAAAAATTAAACATAGGACACCTCTTTAAGGGCAAATGCACAATTCACAATTCACAATGTACAATGCACAATTTTGGATGATTTTCTTCCCGATAGTCAGAAAATCTTTGAATTATAGAAACGAATTAATAAATTTTCAATTTAGCTTTGATAAATTAGCTTACTTAATTACAGCGTTAATATGAAACAAAGTTTTTTCATATAGTGCCTTTATTATACAGTTTCGGGATAATAAAGACAATATAAACCTTTGAACTATTACTGAGTTTATATTGTGAACTCTATGATAGAAAGCTAATCATGGAACTTTAGTTATATTTGTTTTATAAGATAGACGAGAGGAATGGTCTTATACGTTTATAGATAATTAATTCAATTCTATGTACTATACATATTGTGGCGGATGTAGGTAAATAATATTATTATTAGATTGTCATAAATTAATGTAAATGATATTATTATATATAAAGTTGATTTTGTTTAAATATCAACAATACTTAAGACAAAGTAGCTATGTTAAATGGTATTATAAATAATAATGGTGATGACTATATAAGGAGGACAATTTAATGAAAGCGGCAATTTTTTCTGATATTCATGGTAATTTGGAAGCGTTACAAGGGGTAATTAAAGACATTAAATCGAAAGATATAGACAAAATGTTTTGTCTTGGAGATTTGGTGGGATATGGGCCTTATCAAAATGAAGTTGTTGAGTTTATTACTGGAGAAGATGTTATTATTATTGGAGGAAACTACGATGCAGCAGTTGCATTCGATGATATTAATTATATAAAAGATAATGAAATAAACAGAAGTTTTGCATTACCTTGGGCGGTTAATGAAGTTACTGAAAATAATAAGAAGGTATTAAAAAGATTACCTGAAAATCTTACAATAGCTATGAATGGTAAAATATTAAAGCTAGTTCATGGAAGTACAAGAAAAGTTAATGAATATTTATTAGAAGATTCTCGAGAGGTAAAGGAAGTAATGGAAGAGAAAGATTGGGATGTACTATTTTGTGGGCACACTCATATACCTTATATAAAAAAAGATAAAGAAAAGATTCTTGTAAATGTAGGTAGTGTAGGAAGACCTAAAAACGGCACACAAAATATTTATTATACTATACTAGATATTAAAGAAAATGGAACAGTTGAAGTAGAAATTGTAGAACTTAAGCATTCTAATAAGGTAATGATAGAAGAAATGAAAAAGAGAGATTTTCCACAAGAACTGATTACTGCTTATGTACAAGGCAAATAATTCTTTATATAGAGTGCTTATTTAAAAGAAGAGTAAAATGTGCAGAGTACTTATTAAAAAAAGAGTGCAATGTGCAGAGTACTTATTTTAAAGAAGAGTGCAATGTAAAGTTAAAAGATTAATGGATTAAAGTTAAAAGGATTGGATGTAGTTGTGTGTTTTTTGTTTGTGGTTATTGGGTGGGGTGGGTGGGGTGTGG
>DAOUPR010000203.1 GCA_030626065.1 Clostridium sp.
CCATAATTATAGCCCTCCTAATTCATAATCTTATTTTATTATTAATGAGTGAACGTGTCCAGTCTAATTAGGGGGGCTATAGGTTGTGCATTGTGCATTGTGCATTGTGCATTGTTATTTACTTATCCTTTGAACTTATCCCTTGAACTTAATTGTGCATTGTGCATTGTGCATTGAATAAGTCTATTCTACTTCAAATATCCATCCTTCTGGTGCTTCTACGTCACCAAATTGGATTCCATATAACGTATCGTAAAGTTTTTTAGTTACAGGTCCTACTTCTTTTTCACTATAGAATACATGTAACTCATCTTTATGTTGAATTCCACCAATAGGAGTTATAACTGCAGCTGTACCGCATGCTCCAGCTTCTTTAAATTCATCAATATTATCAATTAAAACATCTCTTTCTTCAACTTCAATTTTCAAATACTCTTTTGCTAAGTAAAGCAAAGAATACTTTGTTATACTAGGAAGTATTGAAGGAGATACTGGTGTTACAAATTTATCATCTTTTGTAATACCAAAGAAATTTGCAGCTCCAACTTCTTCAATTTTTGTATGTGTAGCAGGGTCTAAATATATACAATCTGCAAAGCCTTTTTCAGCCGCTAATTTGTGTGGAAGCATACTACCTGCGTAGTTTCCTCCTACTTTTGCAGCTCCTGTTCCATAAGGTGCTGCTCTATCAAAATCAGAAACAATAAAGTTTACAGGTGATAATCCACCTTTAAAATATGCCCCAACAGGCATGCAGAATATGCAAAAAAGATACTCTGGTGCAGGGTTAACCCCTACAGTATTTCCAACACCAATAACAAATGGTCGAATATATAATGTAGCGCCAGTTCCATATGGTGGTACATAAGCTTCATTAGCTTTAACTACTTGTTTAACTGCATCAATAAATTTATCTTCTGGAATTTCTGGCATTAATATTCTACTTAAAGATTTATTTAATCTCTTAGAATTTTCATCAGGTCTAAATAATTGTATCTTACCTTCTTTTGTCTTATATGCTTTCAATCCTTCAAAGCATTGTTGCCCATAATGAAGTGCAGTAGCAGCTTCATCGATAGCTATTTTATTGTCTTCTACTAATTGTCCATCATCCCATTTGCCATCTTTCCATCTTGAAACATAGCGTAACTCTGTTTTCATATAACTAAACCCCAAGTTACTCCAATCAATATTAACTTCTTTACCCATTAATAACCCTCCCCTTTTTTATTAAAACATATGTGCAATGTGCAATTTGCAATTAAAATCCTAAAACCTCAAAACACAAAACACAAAACCGAAAACTTAAAAACTTAAAAACTTACATCATAAGTATTAAGACTTAAAAAATATTTTCAGCAGATTATATTCTCCTCTTCTCATTAAAAATCTTTAATTAATTAAAGATTTTCTGACCTTTAGGAAGAAAATCATCCTTAATTGTGCATTGTGCATTGTGCACTGTGCATTGTTCTTGATTGTATATATCTTATTACACCATTCAGAAAAAATCAACCATAAAAACTATATTTATCCTTAAGATTGTATATCTTCATCAATAAAAGTAAGCGCTTCATTAAGAGTAGTTTCATCATCTTGCTCTTCTTTTTCTTCTTTTACAAGTTCAAAATAAATTTCTCTATTATCAATATCTACTCTACTAACTATAATTTCAGCTCTATCGCCTAACCTATATATATTCTTTGTCCTCTCACCAATTAAACACAAATGATCTTCATCATATACATAGTAATCATCCTCTAATGCAGATATGTGTATTAATCCTTCAACTGTATTTGGAAGTTCAACAAACATACCAAAGTTAGTAACAGAAGAAATTATTCCTTCATATTTCTCACCAATTCTCTCTTGCATATATTCAGCTTTCTTCAAATCGTCAACTTCTCTTTCAGCTTCTTGTGCAATTCTCTCAGTATCAGATGACTGCAAGGATGCATTAGCTACAATATTTTTAAGTACTGCACTTCTTTTATCAGTTATACCACCATTTATAAATTCTTTTATAATTCTATGAATAATCAAGTCAGGATATCTTCTTATAGGCGAAGTAAAATGAGAATAATATTTAGCTGCAAGTCCAAAGTGTCCTACAGGCTCTGGTGAATATTTTGCCTTTTTTAAAGACCTAAGTAAAAGAGTATTAACTATAGTTTCTTCCTTCTCTCCTTTTACTTTTTCAACAACTTGCTGAAGCTGTTTTGGATGAATTTCATTTTTAAACTTAACAGCATACCCTAAATTGTAGACAAACTCATTGAATTTTTGTAATTTTTCATCATTAGGGTCTTCATGAATTCTATAAACAAACGGTACATTTGACCAATACATATGTTCTGCTATTGTTTCATTACATACTAACATAAATTCCTCTATCACTCTATTTGCTATTTCTCTTTCATAAGGCTTTATCTCTATTGGCTTACCCTTTTCATCTAAAATTATTTTACATTCTTCAAAGTCAAAATCTATTGCACCTCTAAATGTTCTCTTCTTATAAAGTATTCCACAAAGCTCTTCCATTGTCTTAAAATCTTCCACTAAATAATCATATTTTTGGATAAGTTCTTCATCTTTATCCCTTAATATCTTAGTAACGTTTTTGTAAGTCATTCTTTCATTAGTTTTAATAATAGATTCAGCTATTCTATAATCAACAACTTTACCTTCTTTGTTTATTTCCATAAAACAAGTCATTGCCAATCTATCAACCTTAGGATTTAAACTACATATACCATTTGATAATTCTTTAGGTAACATTGGAATTACTCGGTCAATTAAATAAACAGAATTCCCTCTTTTAAAGGCTTCTTTATCAAGTGGATTATTTTCTCTTACATAATGAGATACATCTGCAATATGTACTCCTAACAAATAGTTTCCATTTTCTGTTTTTTCTATAGAAACAGCATCATCTAAATCTTTAGCATCTTCTCCATCTATAGTAACCATCTTAAGTTCTCTTAAATCTTCTCTTCTTTTATACTCCTCTTCAGGAATGTCTACTGAAATATTTGCTGCATAGTTCTGCACCTTAAAAGGAAATTCTTCTGGAAGTGCAAATTTCTTAATTATTGTCAAAATATCTATGCCTTTTTCACCCTTTTTACCTAGAACATCAACAATCTTACCTTCAGGATTCCTTCTATTATCAGGCCATCTTGTTATTTCTACAATTACTATATCTTTATTTTTTGCTCCATTGGTATCTCCTTTTGGAATAAAAATATCTTGAAAAATTTTCTTTTCCTCAGGAACTACAAATCCAAAATTTTTACTTTCTTCATATACCCCTATTATACTTTGGTTAGCTCTTTCAATTATTCTAACAATTTCGCCTTCTCTTTTCTTACCTCTATTTTCTTCTTTTGTTACCTTTGCTATTACTTTATCGCCATTCATAGCACCATTCATATTCGCAGAAATTATGAAAATATCTGAATTCCCATCATCAGGAATAACAAATCCAAAACCCTTTTGATGTCCTTGCAGTCTTCCTGAAGTCAATCCCATTTTTTCCGGAATACCTATATGGTTTTTTCTATTTCGTATTACCAGTCCTTTGCTTTCCATTTCACTTATTAAAGCCTTAAATTCATCCATTTCGTGTTTTTTTATTTGAAATATAAATGCTAATTCCTTCATCTTCATAGGCTTAGTTGCCTGTTCATTCAAAAATCCTAGCACTATCTCCATTGGTATCATTTAAAAGCACCTCCATTAATATACCTACTATTCTATTTTTATCAAAAAAAAAATAAATATTCTTTTTATATCTTTCCATATTATGATAACACAACTTTAAATCAATGCACAATGCACAATGCACAATGCACAATTAAAATCAAAACCTAAAACAAAATCAAAATCTAAATCTAAATCTAAATCTAAATCTAAATCTAAAATATCATTTCACAATTAAATTACAAAAGACAATATTAATTCAATGCACAATGCACAATTTACAATGCACACTTAAAATCAAAAACTAAAATAAAATCAAAGTCAAAATAAAAATCAAAAACAAATTTAAAACAACATACCTTCAATACAAAGAATTAGATTAATGCACAATTGTAGTTATTTTTTTCCCGTTGTTCAGAAAATTTTTATTTTAATAAACAAATTAATAAAGTCTTAATAATCTAAGATTGTTAAGACTTTATAGCTCTCGTAATAAATTAAAGAGATTTTTTAGCTCCCCTAAAAAATATCATCCTTAATTGTGCATTGTGCATTGTGAATTGTGCATTATTATTTAAAAAATTCTATACAAAAAAGACCGTTGCATAAGCAACAGTCTTTAAATTTACAAAATTATTCTATTTATTTAATTAAGTTTATTAATATTCCACCATACTGTGCAATTACTGGAGCGAATACTAGAGAAACTATTGTCATAAGCTTGATTAAGATGTTCATTGCAGGACCAGATGTATCCTTGAATGGGTCACCTACAGTATCACCAACAACTGCTGCTTTATGAGCTTCAGAACCTTTACCGCCATGAGCTCCACCTTCAATGAATTTCTTAGCGTTATCCCAAGCACCACCAGCATTAGCCATCATGATAGCCATAAGAACACCTGCTGCTACAGCTCCAGCAATAAGTCCACCAAGAGCTTCAACTCCTAATAAGAATCCTATACCTAGAGGTACAACAATTGCTAAAATACCAGGTAAAATCATTTCATGTAAGGCTGCTGCAGTAGAAATATCAACGCATTTCTTATAATCTGGTTTAGCTTTACCTTCCATTAATCCTGGAGTTTCTTTAAATTGTCTTCTTACTTCTTCAATCATTTCATTAGCAGCTTTTCCAACTGATTCCATTGTCAAAGCACCAAATAAGAATGGAAGCATAGCTCCAACTAGTAATCCAACTAGAGTAACTGGAGTTAAAACATCTATTTTCTCTAATCCTGTTGCTTGTGCATATGACGCAAATAGCGCAAGTGCAGTTAAAGCAGCAGAACCAATTGCAAATCCTTTACCAATTGCAGCTGTTGTATTTCCTACAGCATCTAATTTGTCAGTAATTTCTCTAACTGATTCAGGCAATTCAGCCATTTCAGCTATTCCACCAGCATTATCAGCTATTGGACCATAAGCATCTACTGCTATTGTTAATCCAGCTGTAGAAAGCATACCAATTGCAGCCAACGCAATACCATATAATCCCATATTCGGATCAGTAGCTCCACCCATAACATAAAAAGCAATTAATACACCAACTGAAATAAATATGATAGGCAACATTGTAGAATACATTCCTATTCCTAAACCAGAGAT
This sequence comes from Clostridium sp., assembly GCA_030626065.1. Classification (GTDB taxonomy): domain Bacteria; phylum Bacillota; class Clostridia; order Clostridiales; family Clostridiaceae; genus Clostridium_AF. The sequence continues at coordinate 5,311 of DAOUPR010000203.1, forward strand.
CATTGTAGTAGCTGCTCCAGTTTCAGATTGCTTAGCAATTTTTTTAACATATTTATGTTCATCTGAAGTATAAACTTCAGTAACCTTACCAATTAACATACCTACAGCAAGTCCTGCAACTATTGCACCAAAAGCTTTTAAATCTCCATAAGTTGATTTACTTAAAATTCCAGCTACAATAATAACTAACACTCCACCTAAATATGTACCAGAATTTAAAGCTTTTTGAGGGTTATCACTTTTACTCTTTCTAGCTATAAATATACCTATAATAGAAGCAATAATACCACATGAAGCTAACACTAATGGGAACATTACTTTTGTAGTATCTCCCTTAAATAAGAATGTACCTAATGTTAATGCTGAAATAATAGATCCTACATAAGACTCAAATAAGTCA
>DAOUPR010000219.1 GCA_030626065.1 Clostridium sp.
GGAATATTGAAAAATTGAATAATAAATCAGTTGCTATTGTTGGTTCGAGAAAATCAGATTTTTATGGAGAAAATATTGCAAGAGAAATAGTTTCTTCTTTAGCTTTGAATGATGTAAATGTAGTTAGTGGTATGGCGATAGGAATAGATACGTATGCTCATGTATATACATTAAAAAATAGTGGATTCACTGCTGCAATTCTTGGTTCTGGCATAGATGTAATTTACCCCAAAAGTAATATTAATCTATATAACAATTTATGTGATGAGGGTTGTGTTATTTCGGAATTTCCACCCCATACAAAACCTTTATATTATAATTTTCCTATTAGAAATAGAGTTATAAGTGGGTTAAGTGATTTAGTTATAGTAATTGAAGCATCAGCTAAAAGCGGTTCTCTAATAACAGCGGGTGCTGCATTAGATCAGGGGAAGGATGTAATGGCAGTCCCAGGTGATGTTTCAAAAAAGATTAATGAAGGGACAAATAAATTAATTAAAGATGGTGCATATGTATATACTAATATGAATGACATATATGATATTTTAAAAATTAAAAATAGGAATAGTAAAAAATCAAATGTAGTTAATTTAAATAATAATGAAAAAATAATTTTTAATAAAATAAAAGGGAATCCATTGCATATTGATTGGATAATTGATACATGTAATCTTGATATTGGCAATATTTATGAAGCTTTGTTTAATCTAGAAAATAAAAGTTTAATTAAACATTTATCAGGGGATTTTTACGTAAGATTCAAAAATATCAAGTGAGTTAAATGGAATTTCTTTAAAAAGAAAAGAAAACTTTACCATTTTTCGTTGGAATATTTATATAATAAGGTTGACATTTAATAATTATATAATGTATTATTCTAATTAAAGTCTATATAAGCTAATTTTATTGTTTTATCGTAATATTTCAAAATTAGCCCTATTTATTGGAAGGGGGATACTATGGGACAAAAACTAGTGATAGTGGAATCACCTGCTAAAGCAAAAACTATTGGAAAATATTTAGGGAAAACATATAAGGTGAAAGCTTCAATGGGACACGTTAGAGATTTGCCTAAAAGTCAACTTGGTGTGGATGTTGAAAATGAATATAATCCAAAATACATTACAATTAGAGGGAAAGGTGAATTACTCGGTGAGTTAAGAAAAGAAGCAAAAAAAAGTGATAAAGTTTTCTTGGCAACTGACCCTGATCGTGAAGGAGAAGCGATATCTTGGCATTTGATTGAAGCTCTTAAACTTGATAAAGATGAAGAGTGTAGAATTGTATTTAATGAAATTACTAAAACTGCAGTTAAAAGTGCTATTAAACAGCCTAGAAAAATAAATATGAATGTTGTTAATGCACAGCAAGCTAGAAGAGTATTGGATAGATTGGTGGGTTATAAGATTAGTCCGATTTTATGGAGGAAAGTAAAATGGGGTCTAAGTGCTGGTAGAGTTCAATCAGCAACACTGAAGATAATTTGTCAAAGAGAAGAAGAAATTAATAATTTTGAACCAAAAGAGTATTGGACAATAGAATGTGATGTTGCAAAAGAAAAAGGAAAATCAATATTCAAAATAAAGTTAGCCACTAAAAATAAGAAAAAAATAGAAATTAAAGATGAAAAAGAATGTAATAATATTATAGACTCGTTAAAAGATGGAGAATTCATTGTATCTAAAGTTAAAAGGAATACCAAAAATAGAAACCCGCTACCACCATTTACAACTAGTACTTTTCAACAAGATGCATATAAAAAAGTTAATTTTTCAACAAAAAAAACTATGTCGATAGCTCAACAATTATACGAAGGCGTGGAAGTAAAAGGTAAAGGAACTATTGGTCTTATAACATATATGAGAACAGATTCAGTTAGAATTTCAAAAGAAGCTCAAGAAAGCGCAAAAGATTATATAATAAATACATTTGGAAAAGAATTTTATCCTGAAAATACTCGTAATTATAAAAGTAAAAAAAATATTCAAGATGCACATGAGGCTATTAGACCTAGTTACGTTGAATTATCACCAGAAGAAATAAAAGATAGCTTAACTAGAGATCAATTTAAAATTTATCAACTTATATGGAAAAGATTTATGGCTAGTCAAATGGCTTCTTGTATACTAAATACACTTTCAGTAGAGATTAATAATGGGGACTATGGATTTAGAACTAGCGGTTCTGAAATTTATTTCCAAGGATTTATGAAATTATATCAGTATGGGACAGAAGATGAGAATGGTGATACTAAAATTCCTAAATTAATTGAAAATGAAAAATTAATTGACAAGCAGGTTGATGGTAAACAACATTTCACACAACCACCTGCAAGATTTTCAGAAGCATCATTAATAAAAACATTGGAAGAAAATGGAATAGGGAGACCAAGTACATATGCACCGATTATTTCTACTTTATTGAGTAGAAGATATGTTGAAAGGTACCAAAAAACTCTTATGCCCACTGAATTAGGATACATAGTTAATGATATCTTAAGTAAATATTTTAAAACAATAGTCGATACTGACTTTACAGCTGAAATGGAAAGTAAGTTAGATGAAATTGAAGAAGGTAAAGAAAAGTGGAAAGAAGTAGTTAATGAATTTTATAGTCCACTGAGCGAACTTATTGATAAAGCTGAAAGTGAGATTGCTAAAATTACTATTGAAGATGAAGTAACCGATATAGAATGTGAAAAATGTGGTAAAAATATGGTAATTAAACATGGTAGATTTGGTGATTTTTTAGCATGTCCAGGATATCCTGAATGTAAAAACACAAAAGCAATATTAAAGGAATTAGATGTTGAGTGTCCCGAATGTGGTGGGATAATTGTACAAAGAAGATCTAAGAAAGGTAGAACATTTTATGGCTGCAAGAATTATCCTGAGTGTAAATTTGTAAGTTGGGATGAGCCAACAAAAATTAAATGTCCGGTTTGCGGAACTTATATGGTTAAAAAATATACTAAGACAAAAGGTAATTATTATTTGTGTTCTAATTCAGAATGTAAACATAAAGAATTAATTAGTGAAGATGAAAAAAAATAAAAATATTAAAGCATCTTTATAACTTAAGTAATAGTAATAATTTGTTGAAATTTGATATACCATATGATACTATATAGAGAAAGATTTAAATTTTTGTAAAATTCAAAAAATAATATAAAATAGACGTATAGGAGTGGTATTATGGCTTCAGAATTATTAACTAAAATGAGAATATTGAATAAGATTTTACAAAAAAAAGGGGCTGAAACTGTAGAATTTTATGATATATGTAAAACACTCGGTGAAGTAATAAAGTGTAATGTTTACATTGTAAGTAAAAATGCAACGATATTAGGTCATAGTTTTTATCAAGGCTTTGAATGTGAGAGCGTAAAAGAAAAAGTTATTAAAGATAAAAGTTTTCCTGATTACTTTAATAATAAATTACTTGCAATAAATGAAACAATACACAATATAGAGAATAAAGGAAAATCATCTTTTGATGAAACTAAACCAGCTGAAATTGAAGGGAAGCTTTCTACGATAGTTCCTATTATAGGGAATAGAGAAAGACTAGGTACTTTACTAATAACACGGTTTGAAGAAGATTTTACAGATGAGGATCTTGTTTTAGCAGAGTATAGTGCAACGATTGTAGGTCTTGAAATATTAAGAGCTCTTAATGATGAATTTGAAGAACAAGCTAGAAAAAAAGCAGTTGTTCAGCTTGCCATTGGAACATTATCGTATTCTGAATTAGAAGCGGTAGAGCATGTTTTTGATGAATTAGAAGGAAGTGAAGGTCTCCTTGTAGCTTCAAAAATTGCTGACAAGGTAGGGATAACAAGATCTGTTATTGTGAATGCACTTAGAAAATTTGAAAGCGCTGGAGTTATTGAATCGAGGTCTTTAGGAATGAAAGGAACTCATATTAAAATTTTAAATGATAAGTTACTAGAAGAACTTAAAAAGATAAAATAATAGGATTTATTCCTATTATTTTTTTTATTTTGATTAATTCTATTATTTTTTTCGTTTTTTTATTGAAACACATATTACCATATGCTATACTACTTAAGGAAGAAAAAATACACACATTGTTTGTTTATAAAATGGTGCCTGGATATATTAATCTAGGTGTTTTATTATTAGAACAATGGAGGTTTAAAACCAAAGGGAGGAAATATTAATGGCAGTAATATCTATGAAACAATTATTAGAAGCAGGTGTTCATTTTGGACATCAAACTAGAAGATGGAACCCTAAAATGGCTCCGTATATCTTTACAGAAAGAAATGGAATATACATTATTGATCTTCAAAAGACAGTAAAAAAAGTTGATACAGCTTATGACTTTGTAAAAAATGTTGTCGCAGAAGGTAAAGATGTTATATTTGTAGGAACAAAGAAACAAGCACAAGAAGCTATAAAAGACGAAAGTATCCGATGCGGAATGCATTTTGTAAATAATAGATGGCTTGGTGGAATGCTTACAAACTTTAAAACAATAAAGTTAAGAATTCAAAAACTAGAAGAACTTGAAAGAATGGAAGAAGATGGAACTTTTGAAGTGCTTCCAAAAAAAGAAGTAATCAAATTAAGAGCTGCAAGAGAAAAACTTGAAAAGAATCTTGGCGGTATTAAAAATATGAACGCATCAAATATTGGCGCTATGTTCATAGTTGATCCTAGAAAAGAAAAAAATGCAATCGCAGAAGCTAAAGTTTTAGGAATTCCTGTAGTTGCAATTGTAGATACTAACTGTGATCCAGATGACATTGACTATGTAATTCCTGGTAATGATGATGCAATTAGAGCTGTAAAATTAATAACTGCTAAAGTTGCTGATGCTGTTATCGAAGGAAACCAAGGTGAGCAATTAGCTGAATAAAAACACGTTAGGAGGAATTAAAATGGCAATAACTGCTAAAATGGTAAAAGAACTTAGAGATATAACTGGTGTAGGTATGATGGATTGTAAAAAAGCACTAACTTCTACTGAGGGAGATATTCAAAAGGCAGTAGAGTTTTTGAGAGAAAAAGGCTTAGCAGCTGCAGCTAAAAAAGCAGGTAGAATAGCAGCCGAAGGTTTAGTGTCTACTTACATATCTGAAGATGCTAAAATTGGTGTGGTTGTAGAAGTTAACTGTGAAACAGATTTTGTTGCAGTAAATGACTCTTTTATCGCTTTTGTAAATACTTTAGCAAAACAAGTAGCTGAAACTGATGTTGAAACAGTTGAAGAACTTTTAGAAGCTAAATATGCTGCAGATGAAAGCAAAACAGTAAGAGAAGTTTTAACTGAATTAATTTCTAAAATAGGCGAGAATATGAATGTTAGAAGATTTGAAAAATTCGAAACTACTAATGGAGTAACTGCTAGTTATGTTCATGGTGGAGGAAAAATAGGCGTTTTA
>DAOUPR010000166.1 GCA_030626065.1 Clostridium sp.
CAAAATATGGGGAGCAATTATGAACTACGCCAATGAAGGCCTAGAAAACGTAACACTAGAACGTCCTGATGGCATATCATATGCTAAGATTGATGGTGTCTCTGGTCTACTACCAACAGAGTTGTCCTATCAAGACCCAAGAGGTAGTCAAGTGTACTCAGAAATGTTTATAGCCGGAACAGTTCCTAATAAAGAAGATGATATACATGTAGAGGCAGAAGTTAATTCTGAAAACAATTTACTTGCTACAGAATTTACTCCTCCAGATTTACTGATAAAAAAAGTATTCATAACTAGAGATTATGAACCTAAAGTGACTTTACGTGACCAAGAGTATGTATTACCGACTGAACTTGATGATACTCCACCACCAGAGCCTGAACCCGAACCAGACCCTATACCAGGAGAAAATCCTGATGGAGAAGAAACTGTAGAAGACCCAAATAATCCACCTACAGCTCCAACTGATGAACAACCTAGTGCAGATCAACAAACTGAAGACACAAATAATGGTGCTCAACAAAAAAATGGTCAAAACTAGCTAATGTGATTTATCATTAGTAAATTAATAATTGATTTACTAATAACTATAAACCCGACAAAACATTTGTCGGGTTTATTTATTTTAATTTTTAGTTATATTTTAAAATGTTAAATAGGATATTTTCACCTCAAATTTTAAAATCAATTTATGAATAGAAATCTTTGAATCAATTAATAAATAGTTAAAGATTTCCTGACCAAAGGGAAGAAAATCATCCTTAATTGTGCATTGTACATTGTGCATTGTGCATTATTATTTTTGCAATTGCTTTTGAAAGTACAGGGCATCCATACTCCACAAAATCAAACCCATCCATCTTACCAGGATCTCCTATCCCCACTACAAATAAATCCTTATTATTCTTTATTGTATTTACCGTATCTCCAATCAGCACCTTTGAAAACTTTCTATTTCCATGTTTATCCACAGCAGTATTAATATCAGCCTTAAATTTATCAATAGAACAATCAACTTCTATCCCTTTTGCTCCTTCTGTATTAGAAGCCACTGCTATCAATCCTATTATTTTAATTTCTTTGCTTCTAAGTAGCTTTTCTAGAATAACTTCACCCCTTCCCTTACCTGTATGCCCTCTATCATCTAGCATCACCACAACAGGGTCATATGGTGTTTCCTGTATGTATTTAATCAAAAGGTTATAATCAATTTTAGTTGGATTTCCTGCAGAAGCTGAAATGCATCTACAATTATTGTTCTTAGATGCTATTTCTACAGCTTTTTTTGCTATTCTATCACCATCAGTAACTACTATTACTCTCCTCTTTTCTAACAATTTTATCACCCTTTTGACTTAGGATTAAAAACTAATGCCATTGTATACCCAAATACAATTGCTGCACTTATTCCTCCTGCTGCTCCCTTTATCCCACCTGTAAATGCCCCTATAAAACCTGTCTCATCCACTTCTTTCATAACTGATTTTGCTAAATTGTATCCAAAACCCGGTAAAGGCACAGTAGCCCCAGCTTTTCCATACTCTACAACAACATCATATATGCCAAGTGCTCCTAATATAACACCTAATGTAACAAAAAGAACAAGAATTCTTGCTGGTGTTAAGCTTGTTTTATCGATTAAAATCTGTCCTATAGCACAAATAGTACCACCAACTAAAAATGCCATTAAATACTCACTAATTTTCTTCACCTCCAAACTCAATACTAACTGCATGAGCAATACCAGGAATTGTCTCTCCTTGCAAAGAAGAAGTTGTACTCATCAATGCACCCGTAGAAACTAATAAAACTTTTTTAAGTTTTTTCTCTATAAGCTTCTTATATATCAATCCACAACTAACAACAGCAGAGCAACCACATCCACTTCCTCCTGAATTTGTCTTTTGTCTATTACAATCATATATTTCTTCTCCACAATCAATATAACCCTTACCTAAGTCATATCCATATTCCTTTAAAAGATCATAAGTTATTTTTCTTCCAACAGCACCTAAATCACCTGTAGCTATTAAATCATAATCTTCTGGACTTCTTCCAGTGTCTATAAAGTGTTGATTAATAGTATCTACAGCTGCCGGTGCCATAGCTGCCCCCATATTGTTAGTATCTTGAATACCATAATCTTTTATTTTACCTAATGTTACATATTTTACATAAGGAAAATCTCCTTCTTTTGCAAATAACATTGCTCCAGAACCTGTAACTGTCCACTGAGCATATGGTGCTCTTTGACTACCCATTTCCAAAGGCATTCTAAATTGTCTTTCTGCTGATGAGAAGTGAGATGAAGTTGCTGCCATAGTATAATTAGCATATCCACCATCTATGAAAATAGATGCTAAACTAATTGATTCTGCCATAGTAGAGCAAGCACCATACACACCAATAAAAGGAATATTTGTTTCCCTAATTGCAAAATTAGTAGCTGTTAATTGATTAAGTAAATCACCACAAAAAATATAGTTTACATCGTCAGAATTTACATTCCCTTTTAACATTGTTTCATTTATTGCTCTTATCAACATAGAACTTTCTGCTTTTTCAAAAGTTTTTTGACCATTCAAATCATCGTCCAAAACAATATCAAAATATTCTTTTAAAGGTCCACAACCTTCTTTAGGACCTACAATACTTGTAGTCGCAATGATTCTTGGTAATGACTTTAATAATACCGTTTGCTTCCCAATCCTTTTATTCATTTTCTAATCACTCCATAAAATTATTGAATTAAATCAAATACGAAAACACATAGTATATTAATCCAACTAAAACAGATGAACCTATTCCATACACTAGTACTGGTCCAGCGATTGCAAACATTTTAGCACCAACCCCAAAGACAAAGCCTTCTTTTTTAAATTCCATAGCTGGTGATACTATAGAGTTTGCAAATCCCGTAATAGGTACTACAGAACCAGCTCCTGCATAATCTCCAATCTTATCATAAATTCCTATACCAGTTAAAAGAGCTCCAATTAATATCATAGTTATAGCCACACTTGTACCAACATCCTGTTCATTCAATCCAAGGCTAGTGTAATAATTCGAAAAAAACTGACCCACATCACAAATAAAACCTCCAACGCAAAATGCCCAAATTATATTTTTTATAAGTTTTGAATTAGGAGTATCTTGTTTAGAAATTTCACCAAATTTATTCTTAATCTTAGTTTCATCTTCAGAAATCAATTTTCCTACCTCCCATTTAATATAAATTTATTATTTGCATTTAATTATTTTTTAAACAAAAAAAGAATAGAATTATTAATAATTCTATTCTTCCATAGATTTTCTAATCATTTTTAAAACTCTTTTTTCTATTCGCGACACTTGTACCTGACTTATCCCAAGCATTTTTGCAACCTGTACTTGAGTAATATCTTTTATATATCTTAAAATCACTATTTGTCGTGATCTTTTATCTAAAGTAGCTAAAGCATCTTTTAAAGCAATTTTGTCAATTACACTAAAAACATCTTCTTCTGATTTTATTTTATCCATTAAATAAATAGGAGCTCCATCATCTTGATGAATAGTTTCATACAAATATTCTGGAGTAGTAACAGCTTCTTGTGCAAATAGTATTTCCTCTTTATCTATTCCCATAAATTCAGCTAGTTCTTCAATTCGTGGTTCTCTACATAACTTTTTCTCTAATTTTTCTTTTTCAAAATGAATTTTCTTGGCGGTATATTTTATACTTCTGCTTACCTTAATATACCCATCATCTCTAATAAATCTTTTAATTTCACCTAAAATCATAGGGACTGCATAAGTAGAAAATTTGACATTATAATCTGTATTAAAATTATTTATTGCCTTTATTAAACCTATAGAACCAATCTGAAAAATATCATCATATTCATATCCCCTATTGAGAAACTTTTTACTAAGAGCTGTTACTAATGGCATATTTTGTTCAACCACTTTAGATAAAGCTTCCTCATCGCCACCTTGAGCTTTTATAATCAATTCGATATTATTATCATAATTTTTTTTACTCATCTATCAAGCTAAATCCTCCTCTCTTAGTTTTCTCCTTCAATCTCTACTGATTTGAAAATCTTTTTCATTTTTATTGTGGTTCCACTTTCTATATTGGAAACTACCTCAAGTTCGTCCATAAATGACTCCATAACTGTAAATCCCATCCCAGATCTTTCTAAATCTGGCCTTGAAGTATACAAAGGCTTCATAGCTTGTTCAATATCTTTAATGCCTTTACCCCTATCTAATATTGAAATCATAGCCTCATTTTTCAATATCGTTACTTCAATAGTAATTTGTCCACATTTTCTTTCATATCCGTGAATAATGGAATTTGTTACCGCCTCTGATACAGCTGTTTTAACATCAGTAAGTTCTTCAATAGTCGGGTCTAACTGAGAAATAAATGCCGCTACTGCAACTCTTGCAAAACTTTCGTTCTGTGACAAACTATCAAACTCTAATTTCATTTTATTTTTATCCATTTTTAACCCCCCACTAAAGACAATTTAATGCTTCATCTAGATTTTTGTAAAGCGGAATTATTTTAAACATACCAGATAACTCAAACACCCTTTTTACGGAACCTTTAGCATTAATAACACACATTTTTTCTTTTTTATTTAATAGCTTTTTATATCTTCCTATAATCACTCCAATCCCTGAACTATCCATAAATGTTACTTTTGAAAAATCAATTATAATGTTATTAAAAGTTTTACTCTCTATAATATCATCAAACTTATTTCTGATATCTTCTGAACTATGATGATCTAATTCTCCATTTAGATAAACTATCAAATTTCTACCACTATACTCATATTTCAAGAACATATTATACCCCCTAAAAGCCTTATATTAAATATTTCTATATAATTCTTATATTTCCTTCTTTTGTTAATAAATTTTTCTGCAATTATCTTGATTATGTCCATTTTTTCTTATTTTATTCAAAAAAACAAAGCTTTTACTAGAAGCTTTGTTTTATTCTTCAAAATAAGAATTTATTATATTAATTTCTTTATTTTCTAAATTAAAAAATTCATAAATTGATTCTTCATTAAATTCATTAATATCTATTTTATCCATACTCGGAATACAAAGCTTCAAAAGATTATTAGGATAATATTCAAAATAATTATCTCCTAACTTTTTTGCAAAACTCATAAAATAGTATTCATATACTTTACTATTCAATAAAAATAATAAATAATCATAAGAAAAAGGTACATTATCTAATAATTCAAGTGCATATACATCTGCTGAAAAACATTTTCCTTTATCTAAAGCGAATCTATTGCTATTAGATTTGTAAGGAAAAATCATTTTAATTTCATCAAATATTTCCTCTTTTCTCCCCCATTGCAATTCATACCATTTTCTTACGCCTCGTCTACATTCTCTTCTTTCTTCTAACCTGGTTTTATGTTTCTTTATATAATTAATACAATTAGGAAATTTATCTATTTCCTTTATTTTATCTGAATAAATAATATATTTATCAGATTCGTTTACTCCAAATTTATTAATATCACTACTTTTTATCCATGGTTTCAGAACTTCTTTTTCCAAATTATACATTTCAATTTCTTCTTTAGTGACAATAAATGCTTTATCACAACCTGTTATTATTCCTTGATAACTTTTACATATATTACCAAGATTAGTAAAACTTTTTTCCTCGATTTTCCTTATTATTTCTCTTTCTTCTTCATCTCTTAAAATCCATCTTTTGTTATTAAGTAAATTTTTATTTATGTAAAAACATTTAACATCTTCTCCATTGCCATAAAATAAAGAATCATAAAATGTCTTTCTGCCAACCTTATCAATTTTATTTGGCTTTAATATTTGGATTTCATTAGTAGAATCCATTTTATTCTCAATAAACAGAATAACAGGGTCTATTCCTGTATTTTTAAAAGGTCTTATACCATAAAAATCTACTATTTTATATATAGAACAATATTCCTTTAATATAGTTCTTAGCCCTTCCCCGCTCTGTGATTCCATAAAGTACCTAGAAGTAATAAAGCAGAGTTTTCCTCCTTTATTGAGAATACTTATAGATTTTTGAAAAAAACAATATAGAATATCTGATTTCCCTTTAAAAATATTCTTATACTCTTTCTTCAATCTATTATGATACTCTTTATCAACAGATTTATGCCCAATATAAGGTGGATTACCAATTATTATATCAAATTTATACTCGTAATCATCTAAAAGAAAATCTCCTAATAACAAATTATCATTAATAATTTGTCCAGTTAAAAGGAACAAATCAATCCTCAATATTTTAAGTGGAATATCATCGATATCAAAACCAAATAAATTATTTTTTAATATATGCTCATCGATATCTTCTTCTTGTAAGTTAATCTCATTATTTTGATTGATTTCCACCAGATTTATCATATATATTGATTTCAAATGATTAAACACCGGAATTAAAATATTTCCACAGCCACAAGCCGGGTCAAGTATTTTAATAAAAGGATTACTTATAATATCATTAGAAGTTACAATTTCCTCTGCCATAAAAGTAGCAATTTCAATTGGAGTATAAACTATTCCATTTTTTTTCTTATTTTTTTTTACATTTAAATATATTTCTGATAACTTCTTACTTCCATCATAGTTATATTTTTTTAGTATATTTTTTATTCCTAATGTCTTGAAAGTTGTATGTATAGGTTGTTTTAATAATATATCAATTTCATCTAAAGCTATTTCAAAGTCATCGTACATTTCATTCTCCATTTTTAAGTTTATAAAAATTCATCAATTAAATTCATTGTTTTCATTTTTTTATAATTATTTTTTTCATTACATTCATTAATTAAAATCTTTATTTTTTCTAAATAATCTTTATCACTTATTCCTCTTAAGTTAATTCTCACATTTAAAAGTGATGTTTCAATTGCACTATGTAATAATATACATGAAGCACCTGCATCTGATATAACATTTTTATTTCCATACTTTGCTGCCAAAAAAATATAATCATATATCTTTAATGTTCTTTCTATTAG
>DAOUPR010000198.1 GCA_030626065.1 Clostridium sp.
ATCAAGGAAAATCCTTTATTGTACTTTTTACTTTTGATATTTCTTTCTACTAACAACATATATCTGTCACCTCTGCATACATAATTTAGATAAGGGTAATTCTTATCATTTACATTAAAATGCTTTCCTTTTAACCCTTTTTCTAAACTATCATTATACAGATTTAACGATTATAAAACTCATTCTCCCTCAACAGCCACTTCTCCCACTTCAATCTCTTTCTCTTCAATCTTTTCCATCTTCTCAAATTTCTCATTCTTAGCCACATAAGTAGGTACCAAATCTTTAATAATAAAATATGCCATTTCATCACTTTCACTCTCAAGCATTAATCTAATACTATTAAGCTTATTTCTTAACTTCTCAAAATCATATTCATCTGGCTTACCTACAAAAATCTTTTCATGTTTTGTATTAGCTGATATCTCATGTTTCATCAAAAGCTCTTCATATAATTTCTCACCTGGTCTAAGTCCTGTAACCTTAACTTCTATATCTTTATTTGGCTCAAATCCAGAAAGTTTAATCAAATCACAAGCTAAATCATAAATCTTCACTGACTCACCCATATCAAGAACAAAAATCTCCCCACCTTCTGCAAAAGCACCAGCTTGAAGTACCAATTGTGAAGCTTCAGGAATAGTCATGAAAAATCTTGTAATATCTTTGTGTGTTACTGTAACTGGTCCACCTTCTAAAATCTGTTTCTTAAATAGAGGAATAACAGATCCATTAGACCCAAGAACATTACCAAATCTTACTCCTACAAACTTAGTTTCACTTTTCTTATCTATAGCTTGTACAATAAATTCACAGATACGCTTTGTAGCTCCCATTATATTTGTAGGATTTACTGCTTTATCTGTAGAAATCATTACAAATCTTTTAACACTATACTTATCAGCACATTCACAAGTATTAAGTGTTCCAAAAACATTATTCTTAATAGCCTCACAAGGGTTATCTTCCATAAGTGGCACATGTTTATGAGCTGCTGCATGGAACACAACATCAGGCCTATACCTTGCAAAAACTGAATCCAATCTATTTTTATCTCTAACTGATGCAATAACAACAGACATATTCAAATCAGGATATTTAGTCTTTAGTTCAATTTGTAGATCATATACATTATTTTCATATATATCTAAAATAACTAATTGCTTTGGACTAAACCTGGACACTTGTCTACAAATTTCAGATCCTATAGATCCTCCGCCCCCAGTTATAAGAATAGTTTTATCATATAAATACTCACTAATGTTTTCCATATCCAATTTCACTGTATCTCGCCCAAGTAATTCCTCAACTTGTACATTTCTCATCTTACTAAGAAATACTTTTTCATTTAGTATTTCATCATACGAAGGAATTATCTTTATCTCGCAACCTGTTTCTTTACTTATATTAATAATTTCTTTTTTATTAACACTATCAATTTTAGCTATTGCTATTAAGATAACTTCTATATTGCAATTTTTAACAGCCCACTTGATTTTATCCCTTCCACCAACAACTTTAACCCTATTTATATAGCTATTAGCTTTTTTGTTATCATCATCTATGACTGCAACGGGCTTGTATCCTAAATGAGGATTGGATAGCATCTCTTTTATTATCAAGCTTCCTGTATATCCAGCTCCTACCACCATTGTTTTTTTATTTTCACTAAAAGAGCAGTGTTCAATAGAATTACTTCTATAAGCCGTTAGATATCTTCTAAGTAATCTATAAAACATCCTCATGCAAACAGTAGCTAAAGAAGAAAAAATCAAAAGAATAATTGCAAATTGAAAAGATATATTAGAAATCAATAAAATTTTACTGATTAAATAAAATAAACTTACGGAAACTATATTTGCAAATACAACATTCAAAAATTCGTATGATCCTGCAAACCTCCACAAGCTACTATATAACTTAAATAAAAAGAAAACCGATATATATATTACATTTACCGCCAATAGTGATTTCAAAGAAAAATCATTATTAAATCTAAATAGCGCTAATGATACTATATAAGCAAAAGATATGAATAAAATATCGCCTAACACTAAAATCATTTGTTTCTGTCTAATTCTTAAGCTGTCAATGAACCCCTTCATCATTATCCTCCCCCAACAAATCACCTACTAAAAACATTGCACACTCCCAGAATCCTTAATAAATAATTCATTTTTTATTTACAAACAACCAATTAATAATAACATCTTTTTTCATCTTTGAATAACTCCATAAATAAGGATAATACATAATATCTGTTTAGATTCACTGCTTAGCCTTAATAATTTTATTTTAAAATTCAATTATTAACTTCTTCTATTCAATACTCCCCAATGCTATAACTCATACAACATTTCGACATAGTTTTGCGCTATTCCTCAACAATTATGTAAATAACATGTTAAATTTTATTTGCTTCCCGATTTTATTGTAAATATTTGCTTTTCCTTCTTAAATTCAACACTAAAATTTATGATTTTTTTATGTAATTTAATATTTCATAGAAAATCTTATGTACCCATTTTTTCTCATATAAATACACTATATTATTTCAAAATTATTTTAAGATTATTCTAATCTTCATTAAAATATCCAAAATCTTTTCTTCCTTTTCTCTTCCACCAACTCAACTTGACTAATTATATCTTTACCTTGAACAAGTAAATTTGAATTAAGTTCTATTTCATTCAAAATCCATTTATTCATAGTTTTTATATAATTGAGAGCATACGAAAGTCCCGGTTTTCTTCTATTATTAGAATGAGCATCTGAACCAACAAAATGACATATACCATTATTCAATAAATTAAATGCTGTCTTTTGAACTTTAACTCCATACAGCCCCTCAATAGATCCTGCATTAATTTGAAATAAGCATCCTTCTTTAATAAAATAATTTAAAGAAGTTAAACTATTCTGTACATAAGTATATCTCTCAGGATGAGCTATAACCGGCACAATTCCTTCAACCCTAAGTTCATAAATAATATCAAAAATATCATCTGTCATCCTATCAAAAGGAAACTCAACAAGCATGTACTTTGAATTATTAAGTGTACATAAATTACCTTCTTCAAATTCTTTTAATGTATACTGATCCAAAAGAACTTCTTGTCCATGAAAAACTTCCACATCTATGTTTTCACCTTCACAGATAGTATTAAGTTCTTTAACTTTTCTTATAATCTCGCTTCTTCTAGTCTCATATTGAAATTTCATAAAATGAGGAGTAGCAAAAATAATATTAGTTCCATCTTTCTCTGCTTGATTTAACATATTCACTGTCATATCATAACTTTTAGAACCATCATCTATATTAGGTATAATGTGTGAATGAAGATCTATCATTTTTTATCACCTCTCAATTTATTTTTAACATAATATTTTATTTATCTCGCTCTCTTGAAGAATCGTTTTTTCCAATGCACAATGCACAATTCACAATGCACAATTACGGATGATTTTCTTCCCTTTGGTCAGCAAATCTTTAACTTATTAAAAACAAATTACAAAGCTTCAACAACTTGAACTCTATTATTTTTTCACTTATATAAGGGAGCAGTGCAAAACTGCTTCCAATGCCGAAGGCTGTTTTTCCAATTTGCATTGTTCAATTGCTGAAGGCTGCATTATTTTATCGTCCCCGTCAAATTATTTTTTCTTCTTTGAAAAACCTTTTTTCTTCTTTGCTTTCTTCTCATCTTCTCCATAATAATAGTAATAATTACTATACCCATAACCTTTTCTTGAACTCAATTCTGTTTTTGTTAGCACAGTTCCGAGTATATTAGCTCCTACTTTCTTGAGCAAGTCATGAGCTTGTACAACTGCTTCCTTTTCTGCTTGCTTAGAAGCTATTACTAAAATAACCCCATCTACACTAGATGCTAATACTTGCGCATCTGTTACCGCAATTACAGGAGGTGCATCAATTAGTATATAATCAAATTTTTCTTTTGCTTTTTCTATAAAAGCTTTCATTTTTCTCGATGCAAGTATTTCTGACGGATTAGGTGGAACTGTACCTGAAGGTATAACATAAACATTTCTATCGTAAACTTGTATTATATCGTTTATTTCTACTTCTCCTGCTAAATAGTTTGAAACTCCTGCTTTATTTGATAATCTCATTTTTTTATGAACACTTGGTTTTCTCATATCACAATCTATTATCAACACCTTTTTTTCTGTATGAGCAAAAGTAAGTGCCAAATTACATAATGTAGTAGATTTACCTTCTGCCGGTCCTGCACTAGTAACCATCATTGTTTTTATTTCATTATCTATTGATGAATATTGTATATTAGTCCTTAAAGTTCTAAAGGCCTCCGCCGCAACACTTTTAGGATCTTCTTTTACTATTAACATAATGTACCCCCATTTCAATTACAATGCACAATGCACAATTTACAATGCACAATTATGGATGATTTTCTTCCCTGTGGTCAGAAAATCTTTTATCCTTTATCTTTTAACTGCACTCTGCACTCTGCAAACTGCACTCTATCTTTTCATAAGAACTATTCCGCAACATGCTCCGGTATTTGTCCAATAACCGGTATGTCTAATAATTTCGCAATATCTTCTTTTGTTTTCACTGTATTATCTAAGTATTCTAGACCGAAGACTATTCCAACAGATATCATAAGTCCTAAGAAAAATGCTATAGCTACATTCAATTTTTTGTTTGGACTTACCGGATTTTCAGGTACTTTAGCCTCGTCCAATATTTCCACAGAACCATTTGGAATTATTTCTTTAGCTCTTTCTATAAAAGATACCGTAACAGCTTCTACTAATGCTTTTGCTTGATCAGGATCTTCCGATTGAATAGAAATATCCATAATTTGTGTATCTGCTTGTGGTGATACCTTGATTTTTGATGCTAATTCATTTACTTCTATATCAAAAGCTCCCCATTTTATAGCTTTTTCAGATACATTTTTAGATTCAGCAATTTTAGCATAGGTTTTTACTAATTTTTGATACATTGTAATATCACTATAAGTATAATCCTCTACTACCCCCGCTGTTGATTGCTTTCCAATTATTACACTCATCTTTGATTCATAAACTGGTGTTAAAACAAAAATACTTATTATTGCTGCAATCATAGTTGATAAAATGGTTATTCCGGCTATTAATTTAATCCTCTTTCTCAGTATTCCAAACAATTCTCTTAAATCTAAAGTTATTTCTTCTTCCATGTAGATTCCTCCGTCATTTTTAATCATATTATAGTATATTTTTTTATTTAATTTAAAACATTATAACAACATTATACATAGATTTCTATTCACTATCAACATCTTATAAGAATTCTGATATTTTTACATAGTATTATATATTTTAACATAAATATTATTATCATTTTTTTACATTTCTCTTAATATATACTCTTTAATAATAAATTATTTGTTAACAAAAATCAACATTTTTATGAATTTATTAGCGTAAATATTACTTGATATTAAACTATATATTAACAAAACCTATATTTTTACCTTTTTTTTCATTTTTATCATTTTTTTATAAAAAAAAAGAAACATCTCAGCTTAGCTAAAACATTTCTTCTATAAACTGTACGCTGTGAACTCTAACCTATTAATCAATAATTTCAGTAATATCAGCACCAGGTGGCACTATAGGATAAACCTTCTCATCCATCCCAATCATACAATCAATAATAACTGGCTCATTTAAAGCTAATGCCTCTTTAAGCACCTCATCAACTTCTTCTTTCCTAGTAATCCTAAAGCCTTTAATATCATAAGCTGCTCCTAGCTTCACAAAATCAACATCATTATTAAAAATAGTATGAGAAAAACGCCC
>DAOUPR010000199.1 GCA_030626065.1 Clostridium sp.
CTATGATTGAGCATAATTTCAATTATAGAGTTAATGAAAAGGTTTTCTTTTTTGTATTTTTGGAAGTTGATTGTTATAAATAATATTTAATAAATTTAGTTATGTTTATTTAGTTTTGAAAAATTGGTTATGAAATTCCTGTTAAAGGCTTTATACTTAACTGGAAATTTTCTATATATCAAATAATAATGGGAGATGATAATAATGAAATTTGTTAAAGAAGTCTCAAAAGAAGTACCAGTCTTGGCTGAAGTAGATGTTCTTGTAATAGGAAGTGGTCCTGCTGGATTATCTGCAGCAATAGCAGCTGCTAGAGAAGGCGTTAGTACAATGTTGGTTGAACGTTATGGCTGCTTTGGCGGTGTTATTAGCCAAGTGGGTGTAGAGGGAATAGCATGGTATAGACATGAGGGAACAATTGAAGCAGGAGGTCTTGTTTTTGAATATGAAGAAAAAGCAAAAGCTCTTGGAGGAAGTGCAAAAGAGTGCCAATCAGAAGAAAGTGAAGCTCTTGATGCAGAAATGTTTAAATATGTTGCTGACAAAATGGTTATGGAAGCTGGTGTAAGACCTCTACTTCACAGCTTTGCAGTAGCTGCAATAGTTGAAGACGACGTAATAAAGGGTATTATAACAGAGAGTAAATCAGGTCGTTTGGCTATTTTGGCTAAGCGAGTAATTGACTGTACTGGAGATGCAGACGTTGCAGCCCTTGCTGGAGCACCTTTTACAAAGAGAGAAAAACTTGCATGGGTAACTCCAATGTTTCACTGTAGAGGTGTAGATGGAGAGAAATTCTTAAAATATATACATGAAGATCTTAAACCAACATACGGTGATTGGAAAGGTGAATGGGATATGAGTACTAGCGGAAAAGAGGATAACATGTTTAGTCCTTATTTCATAAAACCTTTTACCGATGCCATAAAAGATGGAGTTCTTGAACAACCAGATAATATAGGTTACGGTGGAACATACAGCACAATTTCTCCAGAAGGTGATGCACAAATGCTTAATATTGTCTTTATGGGTGATGTTGATTGTACAGACGTAGAGGATTTAACACGTGCTGAGATAGAAGGAAGACAAGCTATTATGAATGCTATTGGCGTACTTAATAAATATGTGCCAGGTTTTGAGAATGCACGTCTGAGAAATTTTGGTATGACGATGGGTACAAGAGAATCTCGTCAGATTGATGGTCATTACAGAATGACAGGTGAAGATGTAATGAATCAGGGAAGATTTGAAGATTCAATTGGTATTTTTGCAGAGTTTATCGATGGAAATGGTATTTTGTTCCTACCAACTACTGGACGCTATTTCCAAATACCTTATAGAGCTATCCTTCCTAAGAAGATAGATAATCTTCTTGTAGCAGGTAGATGTATTTCTGGTGATATTGATGCTCATAGTGCATTCAGAAACATGAGCTGTTGTGCTGTAACAGGTCAGGGTGCAGGTGTTGCTGCTGCAATTTCTGTAAAAGAAGATGTTCCTACATCAAAAGTTGATATTAAAAAGGTTCAGGCAGCTCTTGAAAAACAAAATGTAAGAGTTTTCTAATTTTGACATCAAGACTGAAAACGAAGGGGGATGAGTGTATAGAGTATCTTGTTGTACTCTATATACTTGACCCCTTTATTTTATTCAGAAAGAAGGACTAATATATTTCAAATGATCCCCAAAGAATCACCTAAAAACCAGTAACCTTAAACCAGTAACCACAAAAAGATATCAGATGTCTTTAATATAGGATATTTCTCTATGAAAAATCTGAGCAAAACCGAAGAACTAGATATTCTTGTATTTTCATATTTTTTTAAATATAAAAATATGAAGAATAATGATTTACATAATGAGATGATATGGTATAATGGTAATTAATATTGATAATGAGAGGTGATCAAGGTGGGAGACGTTTTTTTCAATAAGATACATTTAAATCCAATAATTGCAGCAGTAGGTGACATTGAAAAGCTTGACAATGCAATAAAATCCCCTTGTGAAATTATTTTTCTTTTAACAGGTAATATTTTCAATCTTAAAGATATAGTAAAGAGAATTAAAGATGCAGATAAAAGTGTATATATCCATATTGATTTATTAGATGGTTTTTCTAGAGATGTTGTTTCATTAAAATATATAAACGAATACATAAAACCCAATGGAATAATTACTACTAAAAGCAGCTTGATAAGGCATGCTAAGGATATGGGATTATTAACTATTCAAAGACTTTTTATGTTAGATTCTTTATCATTGGAAACAGGTATAAACTCAATAAAAGCTACTAAACCAGATGCAGTTGAAATTATGCCTGGTAATATGCCCAAGGCTATAAAATTTATCCATAATGAAACTAGAATCCCAATTATAACTGGAGGTTTGATAATGGATAAGGAAGATGTAATCCAAAGCTTAAAAGCAGGAGCAATAGGGATTTCAACAAGTAAAGAAGAAATTTGGGATATGTAGAATTTTCTTTGCTAGATATATAAATAATCAGGATAAGAATAACCAACGATATATTTTGAAATATAATTTTTTCTAAAACGTATTTATCTCAAAAATGAGAAACCCTTGATTTAGTTTTATTAAGTCAAGGGTTTTTACATTGTATAGGGTTAGATTATTTATGAAAAGGAATTTTCTACACTATTCATAGATTTCTTCATTTACACAATTGATTGGCTTATCTCCCTTTAAGACAGAGATTATGTTATTAGCTGCTATTTCTGCCATTTTACTTCTTGCCTCAACTGTAGCATTTCCGATATGAGGTGTTAAAATTACATTATCAAGCTTCTCTAAACCAGCTGTAATTTTTGGTTCGTTTTCATATACATCAAGGCCTGCACCAGCTATAGACTTGTTTTCAAGAGCTTTTAATAATGCAGCTTCATCAACTAATGGACCTCTTGCTGCATTTATTAGATATGCAGTTGATTTCATTTTTTTAAATTCATCTTTACCAATCATATGATATGAAGATGGAGTATATCTTAAATGTAAGGTCAAGAAATCTGCGTTTTCAATTACTTTATCTAAGGACATATATTTATATCCTAATTGGTTCTCTTCCTTTTCATCTAAGGGATGAGTTGTATAGTAAATTATATTCATACCAAAGGCCTGAGCACGATTTGCTACAGCTTTACCAATGTTCCCCATTCCTAAAATGCCAAGTGTTTTACCACATAGTTCTGTACCTAGATGATATAATGGAGCCCAACCAGTAAACTTACCTGCTCTTGTTATTTTGTCTCCCTCTACAATTCTTCGAGCAACTGAGAGAATTAATCCCATGGTTAATTCAGCAGTAGAAATAGTAGAAACTAAAGGAGTATTTGTTACAGGTATTTTTTTTGAGGTTGCAGCTTTAAGATCGATATTATTGAATCCTGCACCATAATTAGCAATAATTTTCAAATTTGGATTAGAATCAATTATATCCTTGTCGATGGTGTCTGATAGTAAGCAAAGCAAAGCATCTTTTCCGGCAATATGCTTAATGATTTCTCTTTTACTTAATAGTGTTATGTCATTGTGCATAGTAACTTCAAATTCTTTTGACAAAATATCATAGGCTGTTTTTGGTATCATTCCTGAAATAAAAACCTTTTGTTTCATTTTGCTCTTCACTCCTTTTAAAATAGTTTTTTTAGAAAAGTTTTGATTTCCTTTGTTTTAATTATAATATATGTTATCATATAGATAAAATACATATTTTGAATAATGATTATGCATTATGTCTATGAAGGGAGAGTGAATTAATAATGGATATTAGACATTTGGAATATTTTGCTGCAGTAGCTAAGGAGCTTAGCTTTACTAAAGCATCTCAAATACTTCATATATCACAACCAACTATAAGTAAAATGATTAAGTCTTTAGAAGAGGAGCTTGGAGCAACTCTTTTTTATCGATCTCCTAAGATTGAATTAACCGATGCAGGAAAAGCTTTATTTAGACAAGCTCAAAATATCTTGACCTCATTTGAAAACATAGCATCAGAGTTAGCAGATGTAATGACCATGAAGAAAGGTAGTATTAGAATAGGTTTGCCACCTATAATTGGGGCAAGTTTTTTTCCTCAAATTATTGGTGAGTTTAAGGAAATATATCCCAATGTCGATATTCAAATAATTGAAGTAGGATCTAAAAAAATAGAAACAGGAGTAGAGGAGGGTACTTTAGATATTGGAATAGTTTGTACTTTACCAGTGAAAAAAGATGTTTTTGATATGTTTTCCTTTATAAAAAGTCCCTTAATGGTTATTGTTCATCCTCAACATAAGCTGGCGACTAAAGAACTAGTCAGTTTTAAAGAGTTGGAAAATCAAACATTTGTTTTATATCGTGAAGATTTCAGCTTGCATGACATAATAATTAAAAGATGTATTGAACAAGGCGGATTTCAGCCAAAAGTAATATGTGAAAGCTCTCAAAGAGATTTTATGGTAGAAATGGTTGCTGCTAAACTTGGTATAGCTTTTTTACCTAAAAAAATCTGTTCTGAACTAGACTCTGAACGTATCAGATCCGTAGCACTTGAAAAACCACATATATATTTGCATCTTGCTATGATATGGAAAAAAGATAGGTATATTTCCTTTGCTGCAAAGGAATGGCTTAAATTTACCAGCTCAAAATATGGCATTAATAATTTAGATTTATAATTATTTATATAAGTATATATCTATATAAAAAGGAATAATGAAAATTTACAGAAAGAACTAATAAAATACGAAAAATTCCGGTATACGGCAATGCTTTTTGTTGCAATTTGCAAATAAATGAATTATAATAAAATTAAGATAAAAATAATAAAGAATAAATGGTGGAGAAAATAAGGAGAACCATTTTATTAACTAGGGGTGTTTTACACCTTTACCTGTTATTGGTTTATTCAGGGCTATAGTTAATAAAATGGTTCTCTTTTTCTATTTTCACTGGTTAATTTTGCCATATATTTTATATCTATGTCGAGATGATACATAAAGCAACAATCAATTCCGGATAGTGAAAAATTCCACTATGGAGAAGGAACTCGAAAATATATGTCGAATTTGTTAATATAAAAAATATGTTAACAAAAAAAATATTATTGAAAGGGTAGAATTATGGCAAAAGAAAAAAGTGAAATCAAATCAACAAAAAAGATTTTTGACATACTAGAGGAATTGGCAAAAAATAATTGCAGGATGAAACTAAAAGATATTGCTCAGGCATTGGGCTTTCCTACTAGTACCACACATCGTCTTTTATCTTCTTTAAGAGAGATAGGTTATGTGCAGCAGGATGTGGAAACTGGTGAATATACCTTAGGATTAAAAATATTGTTTTTAGCAAATTCAGTACTCAACAAATTAGATTTAAGAAAAATTGCTTATCCATATTTAGAAGAAATGAGTAATAAAACTGGTGAAACTGCTAACTTGGTAGTTCAGGATCAGGATGAAGCTTTATATATTGAAAAGGTTGAAAGTAATGCATTAGTAAGAGTTTTTTCTCTTATTGGGAAAAGAGCACCACTTCATGCAACGGGTGTTGGAAAGGTTATGCTAGCTGATATGGCTTGGCCTGATGTAATTTCAATATTAAGGACAAAAGGCATGGAAAAGGTAACACCTCATACAATCGTTAATTCCGATGTGTTAATGGAGGAATTAAATAAGATACGAAAACAGGGATATGCTCTAGATGAAGAAGAGTGTGAATTAGATGCTTGGTGTGTTGCAGCACCAGTTAGAGATTATACTGGGAAAGTAGTTGCTGGTGTAAGTGTATCTTTACCAATAAGCAGATTGACACAAAAAAA
>DAOUPR010000129.1 GCA_030626065.1 Clostridium sp.
AGCTTGGTCTGAATCAACACCAATAGCCCATACATCTTTTCCATCTCCTCTTTCAGCAACAGCTTCTTGAATTAATCCAGTACCACAAGCACCTGCAGCATGGTAAACCACGTCACAACCACTGTTATATAATGCTTTTGCAGCTTCTTGACCAGCTTGAGGATCATCAAATGCACCTGTATATCTTACATTTGTTCTATCCATTAAGTTTGCAGCAGCTTCTGGATTTACAGATTTAACACCTGCAATGAAACCATACTCAAATCTTTGTATTAATACCATATCAATACCACCAATAAAACCAATTTCATTAGTTTTAGTCATTTTACCAGCAATAACTCCCATTAAGAAAGAACCTTCTTGCTCTTTGAAAGTAATTGAAGCAACATTTGGTAGGTCAACAACTGAATCAATAATTGCAAAATTTGTATCTGGATCAGCTGTAGCAGCTTCTTCAACAGAAGATTGCATTAAGAAACCAACACCAAATACTAAATCATTATCTTCAGCAAGTGTAGCTAGGTAAGGTGCATAATCATCTTGGCTTCCAGCTTCTAAAATTGAAGGCTCAATTGTATAATCTTCAGCAATTTTATCCAATCCTGCGATTGCAGAATCATTGAAAGATTTATCTCCTCTTCCACCCATATCTGTAGATAAACCTACTGTAATTTCAGTTTCTACAGGTTCAGTAGCTTCTGCTTCATTTTCTGAAGCCTCATTGTTTGTAGCTTCGTTGTTTGTAGTTTCATTGTTAGCAGTGTTGTTGTTTGTGTTTCCACAACCAGCAAATACTGACGCAATAATAGCAATACTTGCTAAAACAGCTATAATTCTAGTCTTTTTCATTTTATTACCCCCTGAAAATTTATATACAATAATACACATTAGATATGTATTATTTGTAAACTTAGTTATCAATTATCAAAAGCCATTCCAGAAATTTTTTTTAAACTTAACTATAATTCTAATATACGTTAAATCTATGTAAAAATCAAGATGTACATTCTTATTTTCTACTTCATATCTGGAAACCCTACTTGTCTCAACACTTCATATGCCATAACAGCTGCTGTATTTGACAAATTTAGTGATCTTGTAGATGTTTTTAGCATCGGTACTCTAATACATCCATTTTTATACTTTTCCATAATTTCTTTTGGTAATCCAGAAGATTCTCTTCCAAATACTATAAAGTCACCTTTATTGTATTTAGCATCACTATGAAATTTTTCTCCTTTTGTAGTAGCTAAATATATATTAGCTTCAGGATATTTTTCTTCAAATTCTGAAAAAGATTCATGTACCTCAACATCTAGCTCTGACCAGTAATCTAACCCTGCTCTCTTTACATCTTTACCCATCAAACTAAATCCTAATGGTTTAATTAAATGTAATCTGGCTTTTGTAAGTACACAAGTCCTGCCTATATTTCCAGTGTTTTGTGGTATCTCCGGTTGAAATAATACTATATGTAAGTTAGGTTCTTCTATCCTCATTATGGTCTCCCTCTAAGATATAATTCTTTAATATATATATTACTGCAAATTATTACTCTGGTAAAGAAAAAATTTCTCTTAGAAACTCAATTTATAATATTATCACTAATATATTATTACAAATTAACACATTATAGGAAAAGTATGTTCTAAAATATAAAATTTATAGTACAAGTTCCACTATTTTTATGTGCTTTATTTTAAATAATATATTTAATTTTATCTTTTCCAAACAGGATAGATATATTTTCTATAAAAAAGTTCTTTAAATCTATAATTATTTCTTTATCATATACATATTTACCATACCCAAATTGACCATACTTATAAACCCTTTTTTCTTCATTCAAAGGTAACTTAGTTTCCGGGAAAATAGATACTATATTTTCTTTTGCCCTAGCCGTAAACCTATGTGTAATCACCTCAAATTCTAAATCCTCAGTAACTATATTATTTTTAATATCCTTCAAAAGTTTAACATAATCTTCTTTACAATTTTCGTATATAATAACAGGCGCTATTATAAACCCTAACTTATAACCAGCTTCAGCTATCTTTTTAGCAGCTTCTAATCTTTTATTTAAACTAGGTGTCTTATGTTCAAATTCCTTAATCACATATTCAGTATTTAAACTAAACCTAATTGTTGTTTTTCCATTATGCTCAATATTTAATAAAGAATCGACATCTGTAAATTTAGTAACAAATCTAAAAGCTGCATTTTTTTTATTCCCTATAAATTCTATAGTATTCTTAATTAGTTCCGTATATGGCTCTACAGGGATAGGATCTGACGTAGCTGCTCCTTCAAAAGTTACTATCTCTCTGCTATTTTCTTCTAGATATTCATCTGCTTTTTCTAAAATTTCTTCAATATTTGCATAGACCTTTATATATGGTCTTTTACCAAACTGGGTATGAAGGTAACAATATTCACACATACCAGGACAACCACTTAGTAACGGTATTTGATAATCTGCCGATGGTTTGCAAGTTTGAAATTCAGTAATCTTCCTTGTACCTACTACTAAAATTGCCTTTCCTTTTCTATACCCCTCACTTAAACTATCTTTAAATAGTCCTGTAACTCTTGCAGTTTTGTTAATATCTATCTCTACATCTTTTTTTTCAAAAAAAGAATAAACATTTTGACCAAGCTTATATTCTAAAGCCTTTTCCTCGAAAATAATTTTTTCTGGTATAAACACACTATCCACTCCCATCACAAATAGTGTAGCCTTACTTTTTTATTCTTATTCATAAAAAAACATTTTAACAAACTATAGTATCAATGCACAATGCACAATTCACAATTCACAATTCACAATTCACAATTATGGATGATTTTATTCCCTTTGGTCATAAAATCTTTAATTTAATTATAAATTTTGTAAAGCAAAATCATAATTCAACTGTGACCTGTGCACTGTTACCTAATCCAACACAAACTTTTTAATAACTTTCGCTACACCATCATTATCATTCGTATCCGTAACATATTGAGCTACTTCTTTTACACTGTCTAATGCATTTCCCATAGCTACACCTAACCCTGCATATTTTAACATAGAAATATCATTTTCATTATCACCTATACATATCACTTCTTCATTGCTTATATTATACATTTGAGCTAATATATTTACTGCATTTCCCTTAGATACTCCCCTTCTATTAATTTCAAAATTCATATTTCCAGAGCTAACAATTTCTATACCTTCTAATAATGAAATCTCTTTTCTAGCTTTTTTTAATTCTTCTGGGTCAGTAGAAACTGATACAAATTTTAATATATTTTCTTTTTCATTATTTATAAACTTTTCTATATCACTGTCTACTAATAAATTTACTCTTTTATTTTTGGGCAAACTTTCATTGAATTTCAAATACAAATATCCTTCTGGGAACTCCTCGGGTGAACATATTGTATCATGTGTATTAAACATTTTCAGGAAATTATATTTTTTAGTTATTTCATATATATCCATGCAGTTCTTTTGTGTTAAAGTTTTTTTATAAATAACTTTTTCTTTATCTTTTTCTCTAATATAAGCACCATTCGAAGCTATTATTGGTGTTTTTACACCTAAAATTTCAGCGAATTTTCTTGCCGAAACAAAAATTCTTCCCGTTGTAACTGCTATATGTACCCCTTTTTCAACAGCCAACTTCAAAGCTCTTTTATTCTCTTCACTTATTTCACCTTTACTATTAAGCAAAGTGTTATCCATATCTATGCATACTAATTTATAATCCATTTTCATCACCCTTTCTATTAATAGAATTTCAATTCAAGTATTTATTTATACATATCCAAAATTCTTTAAAACATAACCCTAAAACAATAAACCTACATTTTACAACGTAGGTTTATTAAAATTATACTATTTATTCTGTTGTAGTTTCTGTTTCAGCTGACTGCCCAGCTGGTGTTGTTTCTGTTTCTGTTTCTGTTTCTACTACAGGTTCAACAACTGGTTCTGGTTCTTTTGTTCCTACCCTTTTAACGCCATTGATAGGTACATAGTAATCTGAAGAAATTGTTTGTGTTTCTATTTTAGTACTTCCCTCATAAACAGTTCTATATACTCTTGCCTTGTATCCAGTATGAGGTTTAGTATCAAATTCTTCTTCTCCTATAAGCATATTTGGATCTTCAATAATTTTTGTTGTTGGAGTCAATGTTTGATAGACATCATTTGATATTACATATCTTCTATTAGTTAATTCTTTAGCTGAAAAAATATTAAAATACAAAATCTTATTTTTTGAATACCCCTGTATATATATAGGATAATCAAAATTATTTTTGAATGCAAAGTCTAGATTTCCATAATCAACTGTAGCATCTCTACCAATATCGGCATAATGAGATGGGTATGTATGATTGTGTCTGTCAACTATTTCATAACCACCTTTAAGTGCTGCATTATATAAAGTTGTTGAGACCTGACATATACCTCCACCTAATCCCGGTACTAGTTCTTTATTTACAATTACAGGAGCTTCCATATAACCTGCCGCAGCAGTTCTTTTACCTACCACATCATTGAAGCTAAAACTTTCTCCTGGCATAAGTATAGTTCCGTTAATTGCTCTAGTTGCCACTTCGATATTAGTAGATCTAGCATAGGATGATGTTGTGTAACTAGTATTATGTGCACCTACATTAGTATTTATATTTCTTAATTGATCTCCAGTAGGTTCTGCAACTAATTCTTTAATCGGTGCCTCTAAAACAAAGCTATCTTCTTCTTCTTTAATTTTATTATTAATACTTTCTATAAGTTCATCCTTTTGCAAAACTGCACCTTTAACATCATCGGTTACTTCAAACTTAGAGCTTCCAAGATATTTTAAAGATGCTGGTGATGGTTCTTTATTTACTTCCCCTTCAATTTGAGAAATAACTTCATCAATAGGTTGTTTATTATACGAAAATTCAAGTTCAAGCTTCTCATCAACTGGTTTTCGAATAATTTTGAACTTAGCTACCATAGAAAGATTTTTCCCATACTCAAATGCTTTGTTAACAGTATCCTCAATATTATAACTCGGATTCAATTTATCATATCCTATTTCAAAGGATTCATCTCCTACTTTAATTTCAACCTTTTTCTGTAGTATTGCATCACCAAATTCTTTTACTAATTTATCCCCAGCTTCTTCCTTAGTAAAACCTGTTAGATTTATACCTTCTACAAATACATTTGGCATAATTAAATTCTGCCACTTTTGGGTCGTTGAATAAAGATATGCCCCACTGCCTATAATTGCTGCTAACACAACCAAAACACTCGTAAAAATTATTTTCTTTTTTTTATTCTTCTTGCTTTTCTTATTTTCTTTTGGAGCTTCATTTGTCTCCATAGCATTATTCGTCTCCATATCGCATCCCCCTTTTCACAATATTATTGTATACTAAATTAAAAAATAAATATATATAATTCCTTAATTAAAACTTAAAAATATAAATAGAATTTTATCATCTTTTGTTAATACTTTGTTTACAAAAAAGTATCATCTCTTTAGTTCAATGCACAATGCACAATTCACAATGCACAATTAAGGATAATTTTCTTCCCTTGGGTCAGAAAATTTAAAATTTAATTTCAAGATTTTGCGTAGCAAAATCATCATTAATTGCACATTACAAATTGCTAATTGCTAATTGCTAATAATATATTTTATTTTGAAGTTCTTTCTTCTCCAAGTATTTCACTTGCTATACTAGATAAATATAAATATTTATCTATATCTAAATTAGGTGAATCCTTTAAAACTCCTTCTACTCCTTGATTTCTAAATTGTATAAGTTTTAATTTCGTATAATTATTCAATTTACTAACAAACCCGCTAATTTTTCTAACCACTTCTTCACTTGCAGTAAAGTCTTCTACTAATACAGTTCTTATTTCATATAATTTGCCTGATTCAGAAATCTCATTAATATTATTGATTACAGTCTTAAGGTCTTTACTTGTTAATTGTTTATGTTTAACTTCATCAAATGCTTTTAAATCAATCATAAATCCATCTGTCACTTTAATTAACCTATTTAGAACCCCTTGCTCCATGTAACCATTGCTATCTATAAAAGTATTTAAGCTTGTATTAACTTTAATAAATTTAAAGAGTTCTATAATAAATTCATATTGAAGAGTACATTCACCTCCAGAAACAGTTATACCATCAATAAAATTATTATATTTTAATATTTGTTTAAACATATCTTCTGCCGTATATTCTTTAACCTTAGGAGAAGAGAATTTTTCACAAGTTTTTATACACGTATCACAATTAACACATATCTCTTCTTTCCAATGTACTTCTCCTTCTTCTATATAAAGTGCTCCTACAGGACATTTTGAAACACAAAGCCCACAATTATCACAAAGGTTTTGTGTTTCTGGGTTATGACAGTATAGACACTTCATATTACATCCTTGCAAAAATATCACTAATCTAGAACCTGGTCCATCAATAAATGAATTCTTAATAATCTTGTTTACTATAGCTTTTGCCATATTATCAAATCTTTCTATTTGGTCTATTTAATATATTATTATTATCAACACTAGCAGCTCCAAATTTAGCAGTAGTTTCTCTTACAATTTCTTTATTGTTATACTTCTCTATATCTTTTTTCTTAACTAAATATCCTGTAATTCTAATCAAATCAGAATCTGAAGTATTAATACAAAAAATCTTTAAACCTTGCTCTAATGCACCTTTGACTATTTTCACAACACCTTCTATATTACCTCTAGCCATTTTATCAAAATTGTATATATCACTTACTCCAGTGTCAAAATACTTTTGTAACTTAGCTTCTGCTATTATCTGATCAAATATCTCAGGCTCTTCTCCAATTTTTATTCTTACACCTGCAGTAACATCAATATCAGAATCAATTCCTGATTGAGCATGGAAACCTATTTTTCCATCAAGTCCATAACAATATTTACTATCATGTGCTTTAACATATTCTCTTGCTTTTTTTAGAATTCTATCTGCTATCTCAATAGCTTTCTCATCTTTTCCAACTTTAAGACCATCACTTAACAATTCTACACATTCATATAGTCCAAATATTCCTGCCATAGCAGTGAAATTATCAATTGAAATAATTCCCTCTTTTGCAAAGAAAGAAGTTTGAAAGAATTTTGATTCTTCTACTAAGAATTTTATTCTAGCATCTATTATTTCACATTGCAGTTCAATAGCTTTCTTTAAATCTTCTTCTATAAAACTTTCAATATCCTTAGATTTTTTAGCAACTTCCTTTAAATTTAACCTAACTAAAGTAAAGCTTCCTCCACCTAGTTTCAAAGAATTATAGCAAGATGCTATACCATAGTTCTCTCCTAAATCTTTTTTTATCTCTTTATCATTAATAAAATATGGTTTGCCAACTTCTAATGCTGTTTCCACAGCTTTTTTAATTAAATTATTACTTGTTTTTTCATTAATTCTAAGAGAAATATTCGGTACAGCTTTTTTCAATTCTTTTTCTAACTCTAAAACTAAATTACCTACCTTAGTTTCTTCTGGCCCCATATCCATATGAACAAATGAATCTGGAAGGGTTCTATCTATATTTATTAAAAACATTTTCAATAAATTTTTAAGCTCATCTTCATTAACAGTATTAACAAAAGGTTCAAGCAACTTATCAATATCTCCCAAAAACACTGGATATCCTGTAACTGAAGGCACATACTGATATATAATCAACAAAGCATTAATTGCTTCATACATATCCTTAGGTGGCTCAATATTTAAATATTCTGATCCATTCATAAAGAATTTTTCAAAATCAGGAAGTACATATCTTGGTTTATAAATGGCATTTCCTTCATGTAAATCACATATTATACCTTCTTTAAGATAATTATGAGCATCTTCACTTATTTCTACATAAGGCAAAGAATTTTCAGCTGCACAAGCAAGGGTATGAGTTTTTTGTTTTAAATCTAAAGTTTCGTCTTTTATTATATTAAAAATATTATCCAAATAAATCACCTCATTATTATTTTTACATTATCATTATAACAAAAAAACAATCAATCGCATACAGATACGATTGATTTATTAATAAAAATTATTTTTTAATATTCATTTTTCTATAACATGAAAAATTCACAATACATATTTATTGGACAATCATCACAAAGTGGTTTTCTAGCTTTACAAACTTTTCTCCCATGCCAAATTAGATAATGATGCATATCGCTCCAAGTATCTTTAGGTAAAACTTCCATTAATTTTTCTTCCACTTGTATGGGTGTCTTTCCCTTTGCTATTCCTATTCTGTTCGACACTCTAAATACATGAGTATCTACTGCTATAGTATCACGACCAAATGCATTGGCTAAAACTACATTGGCAGTTTTTCTGCCTACTCCTGGCAAACTAACCAACTTTTCAAAATCATCC
>DAOUPR010000134.1 GCA_030626065.1 Clostridium sp.
AGCAGCAGTTGGTTCATTAAAAGGGCCAAAGCATGGTGGAGCTAATTTGAAAGTGATTAAAATGGTTGATAACATTAAAGAAAATATTAATGATTGGAACAATAAAGCAAAATTAAAAGATTATTTGTATAAAATAATAAGAAAAGAGGCCTTTGATAGAAAGGGACTGGTTTATGGTATGGGGCATGCAATTTATACCATTTCAGATCCAAGAGCTGTGCTTTTAAAAGAAAAAGCATATGAACTAGCAATGGAAAAAGATAGATTAGAAGAATTTGAATTGTATAAAAATATTGAAAAATTGACAATAGAGATAATTAAAGAAATTAAACCTGGTAAAGATATTTGTGCAAATGTAGACTTATATTCTGGATTTGTATATAATATGCTTAATATTCCAGAAGAATTATATACTCCTATATTTGCAACTGCTAGAGTGGCGGGTTGGTGTGCACATAGAATTGAGCAAATAGTAAGTGAAACTAAAATTATCAGACCAGCTTATCAGAATGTAGATGAGAAAATAGGATATGAGGAAATGAGAGTGAGAAAATAGATTGAAATCAATGCACAATGCACAATGTACAATGCACAATTAAGGAGGAAATATTTTAGCGGAGCTAAAATATTTCTTTTTTTTTTTTTTAGGACATTAATTGAATAATCATTTATTAATAGTGTAAAATGTGAAGAGTGAAGTGTGAAATGATGGATGATTTCCTCATTCTTCAGAAATTTTTTAATTAAATAGTCGATTTTGCATAGCAAAATCATCCTTAACTTCACATTCTACATTTCACTCTTCACACTATTATTAAAGAAAAACTTTATCTCAGAACAATAATATAAATGTCAACAAGGCTTTATAACAGAGCCATTAATTATTGCTTTTCTTGGTTTTTTATTAATAATCTTTTTATAATTAATTTTTTATAAATTAAAGATTTTCTGAGGTACGAAGAAAATCATCCACAATTGTGCATTGTGCATTAATTTTTTAAAAAGTGTATTGGTTTTTAAAAGATTTTATAAAACAATGGTACTAAAAATGGTACTAATGAACTCAAAATAAATCCATTTACAAAAGATATAACGGCTACTTCGGAATCAGTGTATTTTGATATAAGAGGTAGTGTTGTGTCCATGGACGTAGCACCAGCGGGAGCTATTGCAGTGAATTTATTTAATTTTTTAGAAATTATCGGTATAGTTATGATTGCAAGTAATTCTCTGAATACATTAGTAAGAAAGGCAACAGCGCCCATTTTGCTAGAATCTAATTTTGAAATTAATACACCAGATAAACTATACCAACCAAATCCAGAGGAAATAGCTAAGCTTATATTCATAGGTAAATCTAAAGCTAGTCCAGTTATCACTCCTCCGAGTAAAGTACCAATAATAGTTCCGATGGGGATTAAAAGTATTTTTAATCCGTGTTTTTTAAGATCACCAAATACTTCCTTGTTAGAACCAATATCTATTCCTACAATAAGAATAAGTGAATTTAAAGATATAGTAATTAGTGTGTCTATATGAGTTAAAAATTCTGCACCTAAAAGAAAGTTGCCTACTAAAATTCCAAGTATTAGTGCGATAAATATTAATATGCTCATTATTCTTTTCCTTTTCTGTTAATATTTTTTGTAAGTAAAAATACGACTATGATTGAGAATAAAGTTGTTGAAATTGCAAAAAATAAAGAAAGCCTTCCAATTTCTTTAATTTGATTTAAGACATCTTTGTTAGCTCCAATAGAAGCACCCATAATGAATACTAATAAAAGTACTCCGATTAATTGCAAATTACTTAATATTTTTTTGCTTTCAGGTTTTAGTTTAGATAATAGGCCGATGAGTATTCCTATTATAAGAGCTGCAATTATTGATAACATAAAGTACTCCTTTATTGTTTAGTGATATTTTAATAATTAATAACTATTATAAACATATTAGCAATAAAAATAAAGAATGAATGGTGGTAAATATGTATAAAAAAAGATTATTTAAAGAATTCAATTACCATTTATTAAAAGATGATTATCCATCAAAATATTTGGAGGAGATTTTTAAAGATGAAAATGTTAAAACTTTATATCCATTCGAACTTATTTATAAATTAAAAGAAATTCCACAAAACAAACAATATCATCCAGAAGGGTCAGTATGGAATCACACAATGCTGGTAGTCGATAGAGCTGCTACACTAAAAGAAAAAAGTCAAGAAGCAGATGTTTTAATGTGGGCAGCGTTATTACATGATTTAGGTAAATTATATACAACGAAGATTAAAAAAGGTAAGATCACATCTTATGATCATGACAAGTATGGGAAAACTCTTTCTATTAAGTTTTTACAAGAGGTTGAGCGTGAGGAAGAATTTATTAATAAAGTATCAGCTCTAGTACGATGGCATATGAATGCTCTTTTTGTTGTAAAGAAATTGCCGTTTTCTGATATTGATAATTTGATAAAAGAAGTTCCTATTGATGAATTAGCTCTTTTAACTATATGTGATAGATTAGGTAGAGGAGAACTTGATGAAGAAAAAGAAAAAGAAGAAAGAGATAATGTTGATATTTTCGTTAAGAAATGCAAAGAGGCACTGCTCAAATAATAGCTATGTTTTAAGGAGTTGTTGATATTTAAATTATTATTTGAATAATTAGGTATTATTTTAGTAATAACGTGCAATTTACAGAGTGTTTCTTATAAAGAT
Organism: Clostridium sp.; assembly: GCA_030626065.1. GTDB lineage: Bacteria > Bacillota > Clostridia > Clostridiales > Clostridiaceae > Clostridium_AF. The sequence continues at coordinate 2,719 of DAOUPR010000134.1, forward strand.
AGAGTGCAATGTGCAGAGTGCAGTTAAAAGATTAAAATAAAGATTTTCAGACTAAAGGGAAGAAAATCATCCATAATTGTGCATTGTGCATTGTGCATTGTGCATTGTGAATAAATAGTATTGCTTAAAATGAGAATATTAAAGTATAATATGAGTGTGAAAATAATGGGGAGAGGTGAAGTGGTTGGAATTAAATTGGAGAAAGTTACAAAATGGTACGGATATAAGAGGCGTTGCTTTAGAAGGTGTTGAGGGTGAAAACGTAAATTTAACTGAAGAAGTTGTTGAAAAGATTGGTGAAGCTTTTACAACTTGGTTGTCTAATAAAAAAAATAAGCAAGGAAAAGAATTAAAAGTTGCAGTTGGAATGGATTCTAGATTATCAGGACCAACATTAAAATCAGTTTTAATTAAAGGAATATGTTCAGGTGGAGCTTCTGTTTTTGATTGTGCATTAGCTTCAACACCGGCTATGTTTATGACTACAGTAGTTGAAGGATATAAATATGATGGTGCTATTATGATTACAGCCAGTCATCTACCTTTTAATAGAAATGGGCTAAAATTCTTCACAGAAGATGGAGGATTAGAAAAAGTAGATATAAAAGAAATATTAAGAATTGCTGAAGAAAACGAAATTAAATTATCTGATGAAAAAGGTTCTGTTGAAGAAATTGATTTTATTTCAGTTTATTCTCAAATCTTTGTAGATAAAATAAGAGAAGAAGTTAATTCTAAAGAAGATATGGATAAACCTTTCAAAGGGCTTAAAATAATAGTTGATGCAGGAAATGGAGCAGGCGGATTTTTTGCTGAAAAAGTTTTACAACCACTAGGGGCTGATACTGATGGCAGTCAATTTTTAGATCCAGATGGTAATTTTCCAAACCATATACCGAATCCAGAAGTTAAAGAAGCAATGGAATCTATTCAAGAAGCTGTTAAGAAAAACAAGGCTGATTTGGGTATTATATTTGACACAGATGTGGATAGAGCTGCGGTTGTTGATAATGATGGGAAAGCAATAAATAGAAATAGGTTAATAGCTTTAATATCAGCAATAGTTTTAGAAAAACATCCTAATTCTACAATAGTTACAGATTCGGTAACTTCAAATGGACTTAAAGAGTTCATTGAAGGCAATCTTAAAGGTGTACACCATAGATTTAAAAGAGGATATAAAAATGTAATAAATGAATCAATTAGATTAAATAAAGAAGGTGTGGAATCTCATTTAGCTATTGAGACTTCAGGACATGGTGCATTAAAAGAAAATTACTTCTTAGATGATGGCGCATACTTGACAGCAAAAATATTAATAAAGATGGCAAAGATGAAATTGGAAGAAAACAAAAATATAAAATTATTAATAGAAGATTTAAAAGAACCAGTTGAATCTCAAGAATTTAGAGTAAAGATAAAGAAAAAGGAGTTTGGAGAATATGGGGCAAAAGTTTTAGAAGATTTAAAAACATATTCTGTTTCAAATAAAGGTTGGAGTATTGCTCCTAAAAATTATGAAGGAGTAAGAGTCGATTTAGATTCCAATAATGGTGATGGATGGTTTTTAGTCAGAATGTCCCTACATGATCCTGTATTGCCAATTAATATTGAGTCCGCTTCGGAAGAAGGCGTTAGTATTGCCGCAGAAAAATTATATGCATTCTTAAAAAAATATGAGTTTTTAAATTTAAATAGTTTTGAAAATTATTTAAAATAAAAATTATAAGATAAAGTAAGCTTATAATTTTGGGGAGTAAGCCAATGTGCATTATTACGATATTGTTAAATTATATAATATCTAATAAAGTATATTGGTTTATTTTTATTGCGTATAGAATTATATGTTTTCTTTCCGATGCAATAAAAAAATTTTTATATACAATTAGGCTAAAAATTTAAATCTTTAAAAAAATTATTTATTTTTGGAAAATTAAGGAGTATAATAAAATTAAAAGAGTGTAATAAACTTAATATATAAATAAATATATACTAATTTTAAAAATATATCTAAAAAAACAAGGAATATCTATAGTTCAATTCTATTATGCATACATATATAAATAATTAATTCTAATTAAATATTATAAATCATACAATAATTCTATAGTTTTAAATAATCTAGACATCGATAAAATAATAACTAAATTTTTACTAAAAGATAAGTATAAGTATTTACACGTAAGGAGGTGTAAAAATAATACAATTATAAAAAAGTATGGTTACAAAAAATAAATTTTTAACAATAAAAACTTTAATTTCTTGAGAGTATTAAAAATAAGGGGTGATTATTAGTGGAAGAAAAAAAGTGCTGTTGTGGTAATTGCACATGTCAAGGTAACCTTGATGAAGTAAGGAAAGTTGTGCAAAAGCTCAAAAATGTAAAAGGAGGATTAATACCAATAATGCATGAAGTCCAAAAAATCTATGGTTTTTTGGAAGAGGAAGCTCTTCAAGTTGTATCGGAAGAATTAGAAATTCCTATGGCTGAGATTTATGGAGTTGCTACTTTTTATTCACAGTTTTCATTAGAGCCTAAAGGAAAACATATTATTAGAGTTTGTTTAGGAACTGCGTGTTATGTAAGGGGATCACAAGCTATTTTAGATAAAATTTGTGGAGAATTGAAAGTTGAAGTTGGGAAAACAACTGAAGATGGTAAATTTACAGTAGAAGCTGCAAGATGTCTTGGAAGTTGTGGACTTGCTCCAGTTATGATGATTGATGATAAAGTTTACGGAGGACTTCATCCTAATGATATAGTGAGAATTCTTGAAGAATATAGATAGGGGGAGGGATATATATGAAAAGTTTGAGTGTAAAGGATTTGGCTGATATTAGAAATAAAAATCTTGATAGAGTAGAGCAAGGAGAAGATAGAAAAACTACAAGAATAGTTGTTGGTATGGCTACTTGTGGAATAGCTGCTGGGGCTGCGCCTGTATATGAAGCTATAAAGCAAAAGATTGGTGCAATGGGACTTGAAGATGTAGTGGTTGTTAAAACTGGATGTATTGGACTTTGTCAATTGGAGCCGATTGTAGAGGTTTTCAAACCTGGAATAGGAAAGGTGACGTATGTGAAAATGACACCACACAAGGCAAGACAGGTTATTAAAAAGCATGTGTTAAATGGTGAAGTTGCAGAAGAATATACTATTCACGTTGTAAAAAATAAAATATTAAATGATTTTGATATTATTAATGATTGATAAGGGGGGAGAATTTGATGGAATTTTATACTTCTCAAGTATTTATAGTAGATTGTAAAAGTGTAAGTACTCAGGACTCAAAGAAGATTCAAAGAGCATTTAAGCAACAAATTAGAGTACATAACTTGGAGAATGAAGTTGAGATTATAAAGATAAAGTGTGTTGGTTTATGTGAGTATGCGCCACTAGTTATTATTTATCCTGAGGGTACAGTATATAAAAATGTAACTGTAAAGGACGTTAAGGATTTAATAGTTGAACATATAATCAAGGAAAAACCATTAGAAAGATTAATGCTAGAAGAGGGTGATGGTGATGGACGAATTCACTCGATTAATTCTTTAGAATTATTCAAAAAACAAAAAAGAATTGCTCTTAGAAATTGTGGAGTTATAGATCCAGAAAATATTGATGAATATATTGCTAGAGATGGTTATAGTGCTTTAGCGAAAGTACTTACTGAAATGAAAAGCTCTGAGGTTGTTGATTTAATCAAAGACTCAGGACTAAGAGGTAGAGGCGGTGGAGGATTTCCTACAGGAGTTAAATGGAGTTTTGCTGCAGCACAAGATAGTGAAGAAAAATATATGATATGTAATGCAGATGAAGGTGACCCTGGAGCATTTATGGATAGATCGGTTTTAGAAGGAGATCCTCATGCTGTTTTAGAAGCAATGGCAATAGCGGGTTATGCTATAGGAGCTAGTAAAGGATTTATATATGTAAGAGCTGAATATCCTTTAGCAGTTGAAAGGATGCAACTTGCTATAGATCAAGCAAAAGAATATGGTTTGCTTGGTAAGAAAATATTTCAAACTGACTTTGATTTTGATATTGAAATAAGATTAGGAGCAGGTGCATTTGTTTGTGGAGAAGAAACTGCTTTAATGATGTCAATAGAAGGTAAGAGAGGAATGCCCGTAACAAAACCACCATTTCCTGCTGTTGAAGGATTATGGGAAAAACCCACTATTATAAATAATGTTGAAACCTTGGCTAATATTTGTCCTGTAATTTTAAATGGTTCTGAATGGTTTAAGAGTATTGGAACAGAAAAAAGCCCAGGTACAAAAGTTTTTGCACTAGGTGGAAAAATAAGAAATACAGGTCTTGCGGAGATACCTATGGGAATGCCATTAAAAGAGGTTATATATGATATTGGTGGAGGTATTCCAAATGGGAAGAAATTTAAAGCAGTTCAAACAGGTGGACCATCTGGAGGATGTATACCAGCAGAGCATATAGAAACACCTATCGAGTATGATACTTTGGTAGCATTGGGTTCTATGATGGGGTCCGGTGGGATGATTGTCTTAGATGAAGATAATTGTATGGTTGATGTAGCCAGATTCTTCTTAGATTTTACTAAAGATGAGTCTTGTGGTAAATGTACTCCTTGTAGAATAGGTACAAAAAGATTACTAGAATTATTAGAGAAAATAACTAATGGAGATGGGGAGAAGGAAGACTTATATAAATTAAAGAAATTAGCCAACCAAGTGAAGGCTTCTGCTTTATGTGGACTTGGACAAACAGCTCCGAATCCAATTATATCTACAATTAAATATTTTGAGGATGAATATATTTCACACATTGAGGATAAAAAATGTTCTGCTAAAGTATGTAAAAATCTATATCAATATATTATTGATACAGAAAAATGTAAAAAATGTGGAATGTGTGTACGTAACTGTAATGTTGGTGCCATTTCAGGTAAGGTTGGAGAAATACATGTTATAGATACCGATAAGTGTATTAAATGTGGATTCTGTATGGAAGTTTGTCCGTTTGATGCCATATATAAAGATTAATTTAGGGTGAGGTGATATTATGGAAAATGTAAAACTGATTATAGATGGAATTGAAGTGGAAGCTGCAAAAGGAACAACTGTTCTTCAAGCAGCAAGAAAGGCAGGAATTGAAATTCCTACATTATGTTTTCTGAAAGAAATCAATGAAGTATCTAGTTGTAGAGTCTGTTTAGTAGAAGCAGGACCTAAATTACTTCCTTCATGTACTTTAAAAGTTGCTGAAGGAATGAATATTAAAACAAATTCTCCAAAGGTTAGAGAAGCTAGAAAAACAGTTGTTGAACTTTTGCTTTCTAACCATAAAAGAGAATGTACTACTTGTGTAAGAAATGGTAATTGTGAACTACAAAAGGTAGCAGAAGATTTAAATATTAGAGATATTGAG
>DAOUPR010000257.1 GCA_030626065.1 Clostridium sp.
AGACATTCCTTCATATTGACCTGAAAGTTTTCTCGGTTGTTTGCTCGATTCTGTCTGCCAAAGACCTAATGCACTTGATAATAAAATTCCTCCAAAAAGAATTACAACAATAGAAATGATTAATACACTACTTTTTATTTTCATTGTTCTCCTCCTTAAATGAATTTGTTCTTAACTGTACTGTTTCTTCAACAGGGCATACAACCTCTGAAGTACATTCTCCACAACGAATACATTGATGATCTATAACAACTTCTTTATTTGAAACTTCTATATTCATAGGACAAGCTCTATCGCATTTCTTGCAACCAATACAAGTAGCTTTATTTCTTCTAATTTTAAAAATACTAATGAAATTCGTCAATCCCATCAAAGCCCCAAATGGACAAGCATATTTACACCAAGGTCTTTCAACAAACAGAGAAGAACCTAAAATAACAAGAAGTACAATTATTCCTCCAATTGTAGCCTCACCAGTCCAGAAATTAAATAATGCATAGTAAGGGTCAACCTCTAAAAATACTAGTCTCAATGAATTTGTTGTCAAATAAACAGTATATGCAAGCACAAAATATCTTAAATATCTTAGAACCTTATCTAACTTTTTAGGTACAAAGTTATTATATTTCTTTTTAAATATCTTTCTGCCAATCTTAGCAAACCACTCTTGCACACTTCCAAGTGGACACACATAACTACATACGACAGGTCCAAATAAAACTCCCATAAGAAGAATTATTGACATAATCACAACAGACGACATGTGAATTTTCTTAACCAACACATCATATTTAATCAGAGCAACAAAGGTCTCCACCCCTCCATAAGGACAAATAGCATGAAGAGAAGATGATCCTATAAAAGGTAGTTCCCTCCCCGTCTCGACCAGATGATGATTCAGTGAAATTAGTGCTACCAATGTAAAAAAGAAAATTTGACTAGCTAGTCTTAGCTTTCTATGTTTTTTCATAATTACCTCCCATATCTAGAGTATCCACTATAAATAGTTAAATTGAAAACTCTACAGCTTGTTTTAATAATATATTAAGCTTATGAAATGGCAAATATGTGACGAAAAAAAGTCTTTCCTCATTCTTCAATAATCTTTTAATTAAATATAGATTTTGCGTAGCAAAATCATCCACAATTGTGCATTGTAAATTGTGCATTGTGCATTAAAAAATTTTCCTCCTATATTGCAACCGAAAACTTAACCCCATTCTCCAAATTTTCAACTCTGTATACACCATCATGCATATTAACAATTTCTTTAACAATAGCTAGTCCTAGACCTGTACCACTTTTCTTTCCCTTCTTCTTATAAAAACTATCAAATACAAAGGGTAACACAGCTTCATCAATCCTTTCACCTGTGTTAATAACTTCAACCACCAACTGATTATTCAAATCATATATATTTAGTATGATTTCCCCAGCAGAAAATTCAATAGCATTAGACAATAAATTCTTCACCACTTGCTCCATTCTAAAAGCATCCATGTCCACACATAAATCCCCTACCTTGTTATTCACAATAAACCTTATATCCGTTTTCTCAATAATATCTCTAAACGTTTTTACAACATTATTAATCCAAGGATTCACAAAAACCTCTTCCTTATGAATGCTAAAAAATCCGCTCTCCATTTTAGAATAATCTAACACATCCATAATTAACTTATTCATATTTTCTGTTTCCTCATAAATACTTTGTATATAATGATCTCTTTCCTCATCATCACTATAAATATGGTCCACTATAAGCTCTGCATATCCCTGAATTACAGCAAGTGGTGTCTTAAGTTCATGTGTTGCCTGAGCAAGAAATTGCTTTTTCATTTTTTCTACGGTTCTTTCTTTTTTTAATTCTGTTTCTAATTGTTGAATATTTGATAATAGCTCTTCATATAAAAGATTTATTGATTGATTCAATTCACCTATTTCATCTCTACTTTGTGATATTTCAAGTATCTGAACTTTTTTATCCTTCATTTTCTTAGCCAATTCATTTAATTGCTTAATGGGTTTTGTAATATTTATTGATATAAAATAAGCCACGAAAGCTGATATAAACAAACAAAAAATCAACATTATCAATAAAAATTCCATTATAACATCTACTGCATCCTCCAAGGATTGTATAGAAACTTCATATATTAGGTACCCCATGTCAATGTTTACTCCAAAAGTATACATTTCCATACCTTTTTTATTTACAAATTGAGCTTCAAAATAATCACCTTCAGCTTCATAGTAAGAATCAGAACTATTTTTATATTTTCCAGCTCCTCTTATTTGACCATCTCCATCTATCACATAAATATCTCCACCCACAGAGTTTTTCAAAGCCTCAAACACTTTGATAATCTCTGCCTCATCCAATTCTTGATAATTATCTCTTATATAATCTGTGTATTCACTTATATTTCCCATTTTTTTATTTAGATAATATTTAGGCAGAAACACTTTTGAAAATATTCCTATTAATAAAAATATCCCTATTGTAAACATTAAAAACACCATAAATATCTTAAAAGAAATTGATTTATTCTTCATTACTCACCATCCTTTACCATTTTGTACCCATAGCCTATAACGGTTTTTATACATTTACTTTCATTTCCCAGTTTTTTTCTAAGTCGCTTCAAATGTGTATCTACAGTTCTTTCATCTCCAAAGTAATCAAATCCCCAGACAAAATTTAGAATTTGCGTTCTTGATAAAGCAATATTTATATTATCTATAAAGTACAAAAGCAAACTATATTCAATAGGTGTTACTTTAATTTTCTGATTTTCCACAAAAACTTCTCTATGGTCTTTATTTATTTTAATATTATTGATTTCTATTTCATTATTAATAGAAGCTATTCTATTTCTTTTCAAAACAGCTTTGATTCTAGCCAATAACAATTTATTACTAAAAGGTTTTGTTATATAATCATCGGCACCCAGTTCAAAGCCAAAGAGCTTATCATCCTCTTCACTTCTTGCTGTTAACATAATAACGGGGGTATCTTTTGTCTCACGTATTTTCTTTAAAATAGTCCATCCATCCTTATCCGGTACCATAACATCTAATAAAATCAAATGATATTCTCTTTCTTCTAATTGTTCAAAAGCCTCTGTCCCAGTTGCCGCTTGATAAACTATAAATTCTTCGTGTTCTAAATATTTCCTTACTATTTCTCTAATACGATGATCATCTTCAACAAGTAAAATATTAATTCCGTACATACTATCACTCCTAGTTCAAAGTTCACAGTTATATAGTTTGTATAATTCTATAGTTATAAATTCATAATAATATCATTAACAATATACATATCATCTCAAAATATATGCTTATATAAAGTTAAAGATTCTTCACCATAAGGAAAGAATCTTTAATTAATTTCATACTATTAGTGTACCAATATATCCTAATTGATTGCAAATAATCTTTTATCAATTCCTACGATTTCCACCTTTATTTCCTGCTGATTTGCCAGCTCCCTCTCCTTGTCCGTTCTTGCCTTGAAATGCTGCTAAATGTGACTGGGACCCTTTTTTCAAATTCTCAAAAACTTCTCTTATATCATCTGGAATATCTTGTGCTAAAAACTTTTCATACATCGCTATATTTTCAATTTCAGCATTTACTCCTGCATCAAGTGCTTCTTCAATTGAATTCGGTAATATTATATTCTCACTTGCATCTATCTCTGGAATTTCTATGTCATATGCATTATATAACATTTCTACTTCTTCTATATGTTTTTCTTCCGCTTTAATAATATTAGTAAAAGGTCTTTCTGCTCCTAGTTCATTAATAATCAGATTATATTCTGCATATGCCAAATGTTCATCCTCTAAAGCATATTGTAACATTTCCTCAATAGTATAGTTTTCTGTAGAAGATGCACCTTTTGCACCATAATTTTCTGTTGTAGAAATATTTTCTGTATTCTCTTTATTTAAAGTACTTTCTGTATTTTCTTCATTAGAAGCCTTTTCTATTACACTAGAATTTTCATTTTTCACAGTAATTTCTTCGTTATTGTTGCCATTTATAGTAACCTCTTCTACTCTACTATCTTTACAACTACTCAAAACTATACTAGAAATCAATGCTCCAACTACTAATACTATTACACCAATTTTATTAAATTTATTTTTCATAAATCCCATCTCCTTTTTATAGTTCATATTTTATAACCTTATCTAGCAAAATTATTATTAACTAATATTTTTTATTTGTTATTTTAATAATAATTCTCCCATGTGACGAAAATATGGCAAATACTTAATTTAGGCTATATTTTTAAGCATTTGTAAAATGATGGGTAGTTTCGTCATTCTTCGAAAATATTTTAAATCAGCCAACTAAAAAAGGCAGCAAAGCTGCTTCGCTATGGAACCTTAGGTTCCTGCAGGCGGGCTAGCGCGTCTGAGCACCCTCCTGAAATCAGCGGGGAATACTTCCTAAACTGTACCCTATAGAGTAGACAATAAAAAAAAGGCTACCCAACATGATATTTTTATGTATAATAGAAAAAAGGATGAAGGGG
>DAOUPR010000235.1 GCA_030626065.1 Clostridium sp.
ACAATGCACAATGCACAATTAAGGATGAAATTATTTAGCAGAGCTAAATAATTTCTTTAATTAATTAAACCTAAATACTTAAAACACAAATATTTAAACAATACTAATTTAAACAGTACCAATTCATACAATACTAATGAAAGCATAATTCAGTTTCAAAACACAATTCAGCTGAAATATATTTTTCGTTAATTGTCTCATTACTTTACAATGTTCACTTTTAAATTAAAGACAAAATCATTTAGTAGAACTATATTATTTCTTTAATTAATTTAGATATTGTTGCAAAACACTATCTTGTTAATATAATTCATCCTCATTCTATCAACACACAAAAATTTCAAACAACAATAATACAATTTATATTAAAAGTGTTTTCTTCATTCATCATTAAATCTTTTACAAATTAAGGATTTTCTGAGGAACGAGGAAAATCAACCACAATTGTGCATTGTGCATTGTAAATTGTGCATTGCTCTAAATTAGTGTTTAAAATGTCTAAGTCCCGTAAATACCATAGATATTCCATTCTCATTGCAAGCTTCTATTGAATCTTTATCTCTAATAGAACCACCTGGCTGAATAATTGCTTTTATATCATATTTTGCTGCTTCTAATACAACATCGTTGAAAGGCATAAAAGCATCTGAAGCTAAAACTGATGCACCCTTTCCTCTTTCTAAGGCTTCTTTTGCTTCCCATATTCTATTAACTTGACCGGCACCTACACCTGTTGCCATCTTATCTTTAGCAACAACAATTGCATTAGATTTTACATATTTGCAAACCTTCATAGCAAATACCATATCATCCATTTCTTCTTTAGTAGGTTGTTTCTCTGTTACTACTTCATATTTATCTGCAAACTTATTATCTTCTCCCATTACCAAAATACCACCATCTACTTTAGCAATATTATGATCATCACAAGGTTTTACTCCGCACTTAATTACCCTTAAATTCTTTTTAGTCTTAAGAACTTCAAGAGCATCATCATCAAATTCTGGTGCTATAACTATTTCTAAAAATATTTTCACCATTTCTTCAGCTGCTTCTTTTGTTACCTTTGTATTGCAAGCAACAATTCCCCCAAATATTGAAACTGGGTCGCAAGAATATGCTTTAACATACGCATCTTTAACATCCGTTCCTAATGCAACACCACAAGGTGTATTATGTTTAAGACCACATACAGCAAGTTCATCAAATTCCCAAACTGTTTTCCATGCTATATCCATATCTTTAATATTATTATAAGAAAGTTGTTTTCCGTGTAATTGCTCAAAATTATTTAAAGCTCCTGTTCCATCAGTAGCTACATAATAAGCAGCTGATTGATGACTATTTTCACCATATCTTAAATCGCTTTCTTTTCTATAAGATAAAGATAAATATTCTGGATACTCTTCATCTAACATAAAGTTTGAAATAGCTGCATCATAAGCTGAAGTTAAATTAAATACTTTTCCTGCTAATCTCTTTTTAGTTTTTATATCTACATCTTTATTTTCAGTAATTTGGTTTTTTAAATCTTCATAATCATCTGGGTCAGTTACTACAACTACATCTTGGAAGTTTTTTGCTGCAGATCTAAGCATTGTAGGTCCCCCAATATCTATAAACTCAACTTTTTCTTCAAATTCTAAATCTTCTTGTACCTTTTCAAAGAAAGGATATAAATTAACAATAACCATATCGATTGGTTTGATTTCTTTTTCTTCAATTGTCTTCATATGCTCTTCATTATCTCTTATTGCTAGTATTCCACCATGTATAACTGGGTGAAGAGTTTTAACTCTACCATCTAAAATTTCTGGAAATCCAGTAACTTCATTGACCTCTGTAACAGGAATATCATTTTCTTTTAAATGTCTATAGGTTCCGCCAGTTGAAATAATTTCAACTCCATTATCACTTAAAAACTTTGCAAAATCAGCTATTCCATCCTTCTTAAAAACTGAAATAAGCGCTCTTTTAATCATCAAAACACCCCTTCTTTTTTGTTTCATTAATAAATTTTACTTTTTATCATTAATCTTAATTTATGTAATTAGTTTTTGTTATCTACTAATGTGAAGTGTGAAGAGTGGAGTGTAAAATGAAGGATAATTTCCTCATTCTTCACAAATCTTTTAATTAAATTCTAGATTTTGCGTAGCAAAATCATCCTTAACTTCACACTTCACATTTCACACTTCACTCTTGTTTAAATAAGAACTACTTTTCTTCCTTCCACAACAACTCTTTCTTCTGAAAGAAGTTTAATAGCCTCTGGAAGAGCAATATGCTCTTGTACTAAAACTCTTTTCTGTAGAATTTCCGCTGTATCATCTTGTAATACTTCTACAGATTTTTGAATAATTATTGCCCCTGTATCTGTTCCTGCATCTACAAAATGCACTGTACATCCAGCTACTTTTACTCCGTATTCAATAGCTTTTTTATGTACATTTAATCCGTACATACCCTTTCCGCAGAAAGAAGGTATCAATGATGGGTGAATATTTATTATTTTATTATTGAACTTATATATAATGTCCCCTTGCAATATTGATAGATACCCTGCTAGAACTATTAAATCAACTTTTCCATCTACAATTTCAAGTATTTCATCAGATAAATTAGCCCCATACTTCTTTTTATCTAATTCAATAGCTTTTATGTTATTCTTTTTTGCTCTTTCCAATGCAAAAGCTCCACGCTTATCAGAAATAACATATTCTATAGAACAATTTGAAAGATATCCATCTTGGATTCTATCTATAATAGATTGAAGATTGCTTCCTCCCCCTGAAGCTAGAACAGCTATTTTAAACATACCTCTTTGCCTCCACTTTGAACTTTTCCTATTTTATAAGCTTTATCCCCAAGTTCGGAAAGTGTTCTAATAACATCATCTGCTATTTCAGGAGCTACACAAAGTACAAATCCAATTCCCATATTAAAGGTGTTGTACATATGGTCCTCTTCTACCCCTTGCTCAATTAAAAAATTAAAAATTTCATGTTTAGGAAAAGAATTTTTATCTATAACTAGTGTATAGTCATCTTTAAGCATTCTTGGAATATTTTCATAAAATCCTCCACCTGTAATATGTGCCATACCCTTTATTTCAAATTTCTCTATAATTTTAAGGACATTTTTCACATAAATCTTTGTAGGTGTAAGCAACTCTTCTCCAATTCTCTTTCCGTTAAAGTCCATATCAAAATCAGTAATCAACTTTCTAACTAAAGAATATCCATTACTGTGAATTCCAGATGACTCTATACCTACTAAAACATCGCCTTCTTTTATTTTACTACCATCAATAATTTCATCTTTTTCTACAGCCCCAACACAAAATCCAGCAATATCATATTCTCCATCAGAATAAAACCCAGGCATTTCTGCAGTTTCTCCACCAATGAGCGAGCAACCTGATTGTAAACAACCTTCTGAAATTCCTTTTACAATATCCGCTGCAGCCTCAGCTTCTAATTTTCCACAAGCCATATAATCTAAGAAAAATAATGGTTTTGCACCATGACAAAGTATGTCATTAACACACATAGCAACACAATCAATACCTACTGTATCGTATTTTTCCATATGAAATGCAACTTTTAACTTTGTACCAACGCCATCTGTTCCTGATACAAGTACTGGACTTTTAAATCCTGCAAGATCATACATGCCCGCAAAACTACCTAAATTATTTAAAACTGCACTACTATAAGTTTTCTCAGCATAATTCTTTATTTTTTTAACAGCCTTATATCCTTCTTCAATATTAACTCCCGCTTCTTTATAAGTAGCCATTTTTATTCTCCACTCCCTAAATGGTCTTTATCTTGTTCAATAGGTGCAGAAACTGGATAAACTCCATCAAAGCATCCCATACATAGACCTTTATTTTCAAAAGTACTTAAAAATCCTTTTTGACTAATATATGCAAGACTATCAGAACCTATAAAATCACTTATTTCTTTAACAGTCATCTGTGCTCCTATAAGATCCTTTCTATAAGGAGTATCTATACCGAAATAGCATGGAAATTTAACCATAGGAGATGAAACTCTAAAATGAATTTCTGTAGCACCAGCTCTTTTTAAAACTTCAACAAGTCTTTTACTAGTTGTTCCTCTTACAATCGAATCATCAATTATAACAACTCTTTTTCCTTCTACATTAACTTTTAAAGCATTTAACTTTGTAGATACTGCCTTTTCTCTCATTTGCTGTGATGGTGCTATAAATGTTCTTGCCACATATTTATTTTTTATAAGTCCTATGCCATATGGAATACCAGAAGCTTTGGCATAACCAATTGCTGCTGATATACCTGAGTCAGGTACACCAATTACAATATCCGCTTCAACAGGTGCTTCTTTGTAAAGCTGTTCACCAACCAAAACTCTAGATTCGTATACACTTACCCCATCAATACAACTATCAGGTCTTGCAAAATAAATGTATTCAAAAGAACAAGTTGATCTATTAGTTTTTTCTGCAAAATGTATTGATTTAATACCATTTTCATCGATGATTACAATTTCACCTGGGTCAACATCTCTCACAAATTCTGCCCCAACAGCATCAAGTGCACAAGACTCTGAACAAAGTATGTAATCTCCATCATACATACCAATACATAAAGGTCTTATTCCATTAGGATCTCTTACCCCTATTAATTTGTCTTCCGTTAACATAACAATAGCATAAGAACCCTTAACTGCTTGAATAGCATGCACTACAGCGCCTTCAATTCCGTTTTTAGCTTTTCTTGCAATCATATTTAAAATTACTTCTGAATCTATGGAAGTGTGAAATATAACTCCTCCGTCTTCAAGCAAATCTCTTATAGTATCAGCATTTGTAAGATTTCCATTGTGTGCAATAGACATAGCTCCAAGCTTATACTTACTTAATAGAGGTTGCGCATTTTTCACATTACTTGATCCTGTTGTAGAATATCTTACATGTCCTATCCCTGAGTTACCTTTAAGACTATTAATAGTATCCGGATTAAGTGCTTCTGAAACTAGCCCCATATCCTTAACACATTTTAATTTCTCACCGTTTGAAACAGTTATCCCTG
>DAOUPR010000120.1 GCA_030626065.1 Clostridium sp.
ACATTCTTTTTCTTTTGCATTTTAATTGCTAAAGCTGCTCCTGTTGCTAAATTGTAACCGCCTCCAACAATACCATTTGCTCCTAACATACCTACGCTAAAATCAGCTATATGCATTGAGCCACCTTTACCTTTACAAAACCCTGTCTCTCTACCAAATATTTCTGCCATCATTCTGTTCATATCTGCGCCCTTAGCAATTGTATGTCCATGACCTCTATGAGTACTTTGTATATAGTCATCCACTCCAAGATTAGCACACACACCAGTAGCAATAGCTTCTTCACCTATATATAAGTGAACAAATCCTGGTATTTTACCATCTAAAAAAAATCTTTCAATAGTTTCTTCAAATCTTCTAATTTTAACCATTGTTCTATAAAAATCAGAAGCTTGGTTTTTTGTAAATTCAGACACGTCTTGACACCCCCTGGTCTTATTTTTAATACTTCTTTCGACAGTATATATAGCAATACCGGTGCCAAGTTTTTTACTATTTCTAATTTTCTGAATAATTACACTTGATATTTTTTTCTGAATCAGCTCTATGTCTACGTTTACATTATGTAAATATTTTTAAATTCCTCTTTCCTTTGCTCCGTATTAATTATGGGCTAATTTTAACATGCACAAAAATCATACACTTTCACCGCTCATTTTTTTTACACTGCTCAAATTTTAATCACTAAAATTAATTGCTGATGCCATAAGTTTATTTCCTGCAACAGATGGATGAACACCATCACTATAATAGACCTCTGCATTTCCTCTTTCTATTTCCTTGCTAAAATACGAATAAAAATCTATAACTTTAAAATTAGTATCTTTTGAAAATCTAAATATCCAATCTCTTAATTCTGTAATTTTATCATTCACTCTTAAAAAGTCATCACACATTGACCAATTTTTATGTGCTTCTTCTGGAATAACAGGAATAGATATCCCTACTATAGGAAATATATTATTTGCAAATGCATGATAAATGGCTGTAGCTATATTAGCTTTAACTACCTCTATAGGAACATTCCAAATAAAATCGTTTGTTCCTACCATTATTAAGACATGAGAAGGTCTATATTTAATAACATCATCTTTAAATCTAGCTAACACTCCTGCTGATGTATCTCCTGCGATCCCTTTATTAACTATATCAAATTCTAATTTTTCACCAATTAAACTTGTCCAAAGGTATTTTCTATTCAATTTGTATCCTGCAGTTAAACTATCCCCAATGCATACAATTTTCATTATTCACCTCTATTTTATATTTTCTTACTACTTATAATTGTTAAATAATTAACCACTTTATTTTGCTTCACTATTAAATATAAATTCCTTATAATAAATAAGTGTGCATTTTTTTTACAATAAACTGCTCAAATTTTATACAGCGTTTAAAATTTGAGCAGTTACTATATTTCTTATCCCTACTAATTCAACGTTATATCATACTTTTTAGCTTTATTATAAAGAGTATTACGTGTAATACTTAAAGATTGTGCAGCCTTTGTAACATTTCCTTTTTTTACTCTTAATGCTTTTTTAATTGCTTTAATTTCTAATTCTTCGATTGTTTCAATATAATCATCTTCTTCAATTACAACTTCATTATAGTCAAATAATGTTCCTCTGTTTTCTTTTATATATATAGGTAAATCACATTTCTCAATTCGTTTTGTTTCGCATACGTTAACAGCTCTTTCAATAGCATTTTCTAGTTCTCTAATATTTCCCGGCCATTCATATTCACTAAGACATTTTAATGCCTCATGTGAAATATCAGTAATATCTTTGTTGATCTTATCATTTATTTTACTGATAAAATAATAAACTAATTCCTGCATATCTCCTGTTCTTTTTCTTAATGGAGGCAGTTCAATATTCAGAACATTTAACCTATAAAATAAATCTCTTCTAAAATTGCCCTCATTGCTTTCTTTCAAAAGATCCTTATTAGTAGCACTAATTATTCTCACATCTACATCAATAACATCTGTACCACCAATTCTAGTTATTTGATTTTCTTGAATAGCTCTTAAAAGCTTAGCTTGCATATGAAGTGGCATTTCACCAATTTCATCTAAAAAAATTGTTCCCCCATCAGCTAATTCAAACTTTCCAGGTCTTCCATTTTTCGAAGCTCCTGTAAATGCTCCAGCTTCATAACCAAAAAGTTCACTTTCAATAAGTTCAGAAGGAATTGCTGCGCAATTTATAGATATAAAGCTCTCTTTACTCCTAGTGCTAGAATTATGAATTGCCTGTACAAGCAATTCTTTTCCAGTTCCACTTTCTCCATTCACTAATATACTTGATGAGCTTCTAGCAGCTATTCGTGCCACTCTTATGGCTTCTTGCAACTGCATACTACTACCAACAATATCCTCAAAATTAAATTTAGCATAGGCTCCCACCATTCTATTTACCAATTTATGAACCTTTTTAATTTTCTTAAACGTTTCCACAACACTTACCAATTTGCCTTCTTCATTTCTCACAATAACTGCAGTCTTGATGAAATGTAATCTTTGACCATATTTTGTTTTTATAGAAAATTCTTTATCTATATATCCTTTTTCAGTTTTTAAAACATTAAGTATTACAGGATCAAAATTCACAACAAGTTCAGATATATGTTTGCCCATACAATTTCTTCTATCAATTTCTAAAATTTCTGCACCTCTTACGTTAATAAAAGTTAGAATTCCTTTATTATCTATTGTGAGAAGGCCCTCAGGTACTGATTTAATAATCGCATCTTGAAAATTATTTTTTAATCTTAAATCTACATTAGCTTTTTCTACTTCTAGTTTTGTTTGAATAGCCCTACCCGCTGCAACCACCATGCCTAAAGTATGTAGTTGAATATTATTAGCATATCCACTGACATTTAATACCCCAACAAGATTTCCGTCAAAGAAAATAGGAGCTGCAGAGCATGTCCAATCTTTATGTGTATAACAATAATGTTGATCACCTGTCATTTGAATAGCATTTCTTTCTCTAATACAAGTATTTATTGCAGTATTCCCTACATTTTTCTCATGCCAAACTGCACCTCTAACAAAATTCAATTTTTTAGCTGAATCTTTTAATATATTTAAATCACCAATTACCTCTAGTATTCTAAATTTACTGTCAGCCAAAACTACAACAAATCCAGATCCTTTAACAAAAGAATATAAATCATTCATAAACGGATATGAAAAATTAATTAATTCTTCATTTTCAGCTAATACCTCTACTAGCTTGTCACCCTCATATTTTTCAGAACACTTACCACTATCAGGGTCAACTTCGCATTCAATACATCTTTTCCATCCTCTTTTTACAAAATCCTTTTTAGTATTAATACCTCTTTTTTTAAGCATTTTACCAATAACTTCATTGTAATCTAAAGTGGCTAAATTGACCATTTTAAGGCCTCCCCTCTTGTAATCATTATTCAAACATACAAGCTATAAAATCCTCTAATGTAATATTAAGTATATAATTCTTTAATTTAATTTGTTTCATTTTTTCAATAATATCTTCTTGCATAAACTTACTACCTATTAGAAATTTTTCTATGTCCTCGACCTCTTTATTACCAAAGAAATCTCCAAAAATCCTTATATTATTAATATAGCCATCTTGAACATCTATGTTAAATTCAACCGTTCCTGCAGAACATTTTTTCGCATTTTTATAATTAAACTTAGGAGATAACCCATAATTCCATTCCCATGTAGAATATTTACTTTCATACAATTCCTTTATATTGTCTAAATCCTTATCAGATAAAACTAACTGTTGTTTTTCCTTATTTGCCTGGATAAACAATTGGTTAATCAGTTCATCTTTAAACTCTTCAATACTAAAGTCATAATTAAGATAAGGTCTTATATTGGTCACCCTACTTCTTACTGATTTTATTCCTTTTGACTCAAATTTCTCTTTTTTTACTTTAAGTGCTTTACTTAATATTGATAAATCCGAATCAATTAACATTGTGCCGTGATGAAGTATTTTATCCTTATACAAAGACTGTGAATTACCTGATATTTTCTTTGAATTTACTGTAATATCATTTCTACCAGTTAGCTCAGCTTTAACTCCAAATTTTTCCAAAGCGTTAACGATTGGTAATGCATATTTTTTTAAATCCATTTCTTCAATATTATTAACCTTCTTAATAAAAGTAAAATTTAAATTCCCAAGATCATGATAAACTGCACCACCACCGGTTATTCTTCTTACTACTTTTATATCATTTTTTTTAATATATTCCTCATTAATTTCTTGCAATGTATTTTGATTTTTACCTATAATAACCGCTGGGCTATTTATCCAAAAGAAAACGATTTCATCTTCAAACTCTAATTTCTTAAAACAATACTCTTCAAATGCTAAATTGTAGTTAGGATTATTACTAGCATTAATAATATATTTCATTATAATCACTCCTTGTATTGTATATTATTTAATATATTAAAGCAATTTTTGTACCAATTAGTATAAACTTTTCATTTTCAAGAATAATTCTTAATATTAATAATCATTGATATTTTTTTTACATCGAGTATGTAATTGTTATTCTACAATGTTAATATTTAACGACAAAATTATTATAACTTATACCTTGTTTTTTTACAAATAATTAATTATATTTAATTTTTTTAATCAACTACATTGGTAAATTTCTTCCCTTGAAACCATTTAATTTTATTTGGGAAGAAACAAAAATATATTTTCTTATCAAGTAAAAAAGCAGCAAAGCTGCTTCGCTAGGGAACCTTAGGTTCGCTTCGACGCCGCTAACCCGTCTGAGCACCCTCCTGAAAGCAGCGGAAAATACTTCCCCTTCACCCCTTCATTTTTTATTGCATAGGAAAGAAAAAATATACTTTCCTATGCAATAAAAAAGACCTATATTAATAATATATAATATAAGTCATCAAAAGTTTTCTACACTTATTTTATTGTTAACGAATAACTACATTTAAAAACACCACTCGGTTCTAATTCTAGCACACCCTTTTTATCTTTAAACTCGCCATCAAAATCCTGAAAATCAGTGATGCCGTACCAAGGCTCAATACAAATAAAGGGAGCCCCGTCTTCTTTAGACCAAATTCCTAGGTAAGGAAATCCTTCATAATCTACTTTAATTGTTCTATCATTTTTATAACTCTTTAAAGTTATACTTGAAGATTTTAAATTTTCAAAAATTAATGCACCATCTTCTAGTAACTTTTGTGATAATTGTAGTATTTTCTGTTCTTTAAAAAATGGAATTTTACCTCTTCCAATATGTCCTTCTTTAAAAGGATATTTTCCTTCATTTTCTTCTTCACTAAACTCTAAATAATAGTCATTAAATCGTTCATCAGATAATAACGGACAATTCAAAGCAGGATGTGCTCCTATAGAAAAATAAATTGCTCCATTATCCTTATTTTTCACTCTATAACTTATCTTAAGACTATCATTTAATAATTCATATCTTATATACAGTTTAAATTTATATGGATATTTTTCTATTGTTTCTTCATTACTACTCAAAGAATATTCTACATACCGATCACCATTATTTTCTAATTTAAATTCACTATCTCGTGCAAATCCATGCTGTGGTAGTTCATACTCAACTCCATCTATTTTATATCTATTATTATTCACTTTGCCTACAATAGGAAATAAAACTGGTGCATGCCTTTTCCAATATACTGGATCCCCTATCCATATATATTGCAAATCATCTTCAGTGGTTTTTAAACTAATTAATTCTGCTCCTTTACTATCAATAATTGCTTTCAAATATGCATTCTTTATTTCGTATATCATACAATCCTCCTATTATTAATTTTCGATATATTTTAGGATATTATTACTATATACCCATCATTTTATAAATTAGTATAAATAATTCTTTAAAACATAACATATATTCTAAATACTTTTAGTTTATATTATTATCAATAATATATCAATATAATTCAATTTATCTCATTATAAATCAACAATTCTTTAAAACAAATACTAAATATTAAATTGTACACGTAAAAAAAAGCCAGCAAAATTGCCGGCAATTTAATTGGGTATTTCATTAAAACTACTTAATTAACTGAGCTATTTCTTTTGACTTTGCTACTCATCCAGAAAAGACTACTTTTTCATTTACAACTAGAGCAGGAGTTTTCATAACACCCTATTTCATAATTTCTGCAATATATTATACTTTCTGAACTTCAGCCTCGATTTATAGCTCTTTAATTGCATCTTTTGTGTTCTGTTCTAAACTTTTACACTTAGAACAACCTGTTACTAATACTTTTATCAAAATAATATGTCTTCTTCTAGATTATTAACCATTAAAATTTATATATACTCTAATTCAATATTTATTTACAATAATTTTACATTTATATATATTCTATTATATTTTTTTATTTTGATTATAATTATATTTTTTACCTTTGTATACATATATGTTAATATATGTACTTTTTTAAACAATTTAGCCATAACAATATGAATTATTATGGCTAAATATTACTTACTATATTTATTTAAAACAGCTATCGCGTCCTTATATCCAAGATTAATTCTCCTTCTAGACCCTCTGTTAGTAAAATCAAAAGTTCCAGAAAAAAATCTTCCTAAATCCTTGCTTGGAACTATCTCTATTATATCTCTGCCCTTATATTCTTCTTTATTTATGGTGCTTTCATTACTTAAGTACACCACAATAATCCTTTGGCAATCCTCTTTTATTAAAGGTAATATTGGTGTGTTATCTACTAGACCACCATCATAATACTTTTGCCCGTTTATTTCAACCTCGTCGAATATACCTGGTATAGAACATGATGCAAGAATTATTTCATCCATTAATTCTTTATCATATTCTTTCAATTTAAAATATTCAGCTTGCATAGATATCATATTTACGACACATGCATAAAAATCAATATCCGATTCCGCAATAATATATTCATCAATATATTCGTGTATTATTAAGTGTAAACCCACCTCACTAATAAGTCCTCTATTATCATAATCTAAATTCTGTTTATCTTTAATGAATAACTTCTGAAGAAAACACCCAGATAACTTATTAATAATATCATTAACACTTATAACTATAATATCATTTGATTGAACATTTTCCCAAAAATCTATAGCCTTGTGTAAATCTCCTTGCGTATAGAAAGCCCCATTGAGCGCTCCAATTGATGAACCAGAAACCACTTCTGCTTTTATACCAAGCTCCTCCATAGCCTTCCAAACTCCAATTTCATATCCACCTTTTCCACCACCGCCTGAAAAAACTAAACCTGTTTTAATCATAAAATTTACCTCAAAAAATTGCTCTATTAATTCTATGCAATAATTTGAGGTAATATTAATTTTATTTAAAATTGTATACTAATTGACCCTCTTGTTACTTTGAATATTTCGTGTATTTCTCTTAGTAGATATCTGCCTTGTAAGTACATTTATAATATCTAGTTTATAAATTAGTATATACAATATTAGACTAAGTATACTACCTGCAAAAACATCCAAAATAGAATGCTGTTTTACCATCATAGTCGATGAAATAATTAAAACCATTGATATAAAAGAACCAATCTTAACCCATTTTATTTTTGATAATATCTTGTCATTTTTTGTTGCTGCATATACTGCAAGAGTATTAATTACATGCATACTAGGAGCTGAATTTGTAGGCTTGTCCCCATTGTAAAGAGCTTGTATTACTCTAGAAAAAATATCATTTTGTTCAATAATAGGACGTAAATTTTGCCCATTAGGAAATATTGCATAAATAATAAAACTAATTGTCATTCCAGCAAACATAAAAATAGCTAACTTATAAAAATTATTTTTATTTTTAAAGCCTAAGTATATCAATGCTATTGCAATGTAAAGATACCAATATAAATATGGTACAACCATTTCCTTTACAAATGGTATGTAATCATCTATATATGAATGCATAAAATACTGAGGAATTATTTGTCTATTAAAAGTCTTATAAAGTAGCATAATAAAAAAATAATAACTCAATATATAAAAATGCTTATATCTTTTATTAAATTGCTTAAGATATCTAATTACCATTTATTACGTCAACCACCTTTCTTTATAAAATTTTATCATTATATTTTATAAATATATTTACAAAATAGTTAAAAGAAAACTTGTTTATATATTTCTCCTAAACCATTTCAACTATATAATATCAATTAAATATTAATAACTTCTTTATGAAAATCTTAAGATTCTATTAATATTTTATAAAAACAATTTTTTTAATAAAAATTAAGTGTTTATATTACTAAATTTTTATATTTCAACAAATTATTTATTTTATAACCAACAATTTTATTAAATATTTATACTTATAATACCTAATACTACTTATGTAAAAGTTAAAATCTGATAATTCTAAGAAACTATTTAATCTTAAGGAGGAGTTTTTTTGAAAATTATCAAAGTTAGGAAAAACCAAGATGGAGATATTACTAATGTAATGAATACTAATGAGGAAATAATGTCATTAAATAAGGTAGTAGCTCTTGCTAAGATTGGGCAAGTAGAATCAGTACGAGTAGAAAGAAATAGGAATGGTGTTGAAACTATTGTGTCCACTGAAAAATGTGAAGAAGCAAATACTTTAGACAACTTACCAGAATTTTAAACCAATAAATCATCTTTACTTAAGACTTTGTTTTAAAGAGTTATTGATTTATAAGATATTATTTGAACTAAACTAATTTACTTAGCAAAAGTTTTAATATCAACAATATTCTAAAA
>DAOUPR010000027.1 GCA_030626065.1 Clostridium sp.
TATCAAAGGAATAGTTGATAATGTTCCTAATATTGATAAGGCACAGATAAGTGTTCATTGTCATAATGATTTGGGATTAGCTGTTGCAAATTCATTGGCAGCAATCGAAAATGGAGCTGTTCAGATTGAATGTGCTATAAATGGTCTTGGGGAAAGGGCTGGAAATGCTGCTCTTGAAGAAGTGGTTATGGCTTTTAGAACTAGAAAAGATTATTTTGCAAAGGATACTGGAGTTAATACAGAACACATTTATAGAACATCATCATTAGTAAGTTCACTTACAGGTATTGCTATTCAAGCAAATAAAGCTATTGTGGGGGCAAATGCTTTTGCACATGAATCAGGAATTCATCAACATGGTGTTCTTAATAAAAGAGAAACATACGAGATTATGACACCAGAATCTGTAGGATTAAAAGAAAATAATATGGTTCTTGGAAAACATTCTGGAAGACATGCATTTGAAGAAAAAATAATAGAAATGGGATATAGTTTATCAAAAGAAAACTTAAATGATGCATTTATGAAATTTAAAGATTTAGCGGATAGAAAGAAAGAAGTTCTAGAGGAGGATATTGAAGCAATAATATTAGATGAAGTTGTTCAACTTGTTGAGGAGGTAGAATTAAAGAGTTTCCATATAACTACAGGAAGTATGATAACATCTACTTCAACCGTTAAAATTGCTATAGAAGATAAAGATTATGAAGAAGCAGCAGTTGGAGATGGGCCAATAAATTCAATGTTTAATGCATTAGAAAGAATTCTAGATGTAAAGGCAAAGTTATTGGAGTTCTCTATTAAGGCTGTAACTAGAGGTACAGATGCTCAAGGAGAAGTTAGAGTGGTGCTGGGCATTGATGGTAAAAAATATATAGGTAAAGGACTTAGTACAAATATTATAGAATCCTGTGCCAAAGCTTATATTAATGCGATAAACAAATATAGAAATAAGTAGAAAGCAATGAACAATGCACAATGTACAATGCACAATCAAGTTCAAAGGATAAGTTCAAGAGAGAATGCACAATTCACAATTGAGGTTGATTTTCTTCCCTTTGGTCAGAAAATCTTTAATAAATAAAAGGAATTCTTCATCAAAGGGGATAATATTTATTAAGCGAATATTTTCTCAATGTAGAAAAAAATCTGCAAAAGTGGTTGATATTATAAATATTTAATTATTAAAAGATTTTAGTTTTCAAAGGACTTAAGGTTCTAAAGGTATTAAGATTTTAAAGGTTTTAATATTTTAAGGTTTTCACTGCACTCTGCACTCTGCAAATTGCACTCTTAAAATAGAACTCTATTATTTTTCACAGTAATGTTTGTTTTAACAGTAATTAATATCGTTTAATATAAAATGAAAGGGGTTTAAAAACATGGGTATGACAATGACTCAAAAGATATTAGCGGATCACGCTGGGTTAGAGAAAGTAAAGGCAGGACAATTAATTAAGGCAAAGCTGGATTTGGTGCTTGGTAATGATATTACTACACCAGTTGCTATTAAAGAGTTTAAGAAAATGGGAGCAAAAGAAGTTTTTGATAAAGAGAAAATAGCTATTGTACCGGACCATTTTACTCCAAACAAGGATATTAAATCGGCAGAGCAATGTGCTCAGTGTAGAAGTTTTTCCCGGGAAATGGAGATAAAGAACTATTTTGAAGTTGGGAGAATGGGCATAGAGCATGCATTAATACCTGAACAAGGGCTAGTTACTGCGGGAGATGTTGTTATTGGAGCAGATTCTCATACTTGTACTTATGGAGCTTTAGGAGCTTTTTCAACTGGGGTAGGTAGTACAGATATGGGAGTTGGAATGGTAACTGGAGAATGTTGGTTTAAAGTTCCGGAGGGAATTAAATTTAATATAACAGGAAAGTTAGAAGAATGGGTAAGTGGTAAAGATGTAATCCTTCATATTATAGGGCAAATAGGTGTTGAGGGAGCAAGATATAAGTCTATGGAGTTTTCAGGAACAGGACTTAAAAATCTAACTATTGATGATAGATTTACTATGGCTAATATGGCTATTGAAGCGGGAGCTAAAAATGGTATTTTTGATGTAGATAAAATAACAATGGAATATATAGATGAGCATAGTGATAAGAAATTTAAAGTATATAAGGCTGATGATGATGCTAAATATATACAAGAAATTGATATTGATTTAGCTACAATAAAACCAACTGTTGCTTTTCCACATTTACCTGAAAATGCCAAGACTTTTGATGAAATAGAGGATATAAAAATAGATCAAGTAGTTATAGGGTCTTGTACTAATGGTAGAATTGAAGATTTGAGAATGGCTGCAAAAATATTAAAAGGAAATACTGTACATAGAGATGTTAGGGCCATTATTATTCCTGGAACGCAAAAAATTTACAAGCAGGCTATAAAAGAAGGGTTGGTTGATATATTTATAGATGCAGGAGCTGTATTTAGCACACCAACTTGTGGACCTTGTTTAGGAGGACATATGGGTATACTTGCAAAAGGAGAAAGAGCAGTATCTACTACTAATCGAAATTTTGTAGGAAGAATGGGAAGTACAGAAAGTGAAGTCTATCTTGCTAGTCCAGCAGTTGCAGCTGCTTCGGCTATAACAGGTAAAATATCATCACCACAGGAGGTAGAGGAATAATGAAGAGTTTTACTATTAAATATGGAGATAATGTGGATACAGATGTAATCATTCCAGCTAGATATTTAAATACTAGTAAAGAAGAAGAACTAGCAAAACATTGCATGGAAGATATTGATAAAGAATTTTCAGAGAAAGCGAAAGCACGAAAGTTTATAGTGGCTGGTAAAAATTTTGGTTGCGGCTCCTCAAGAGAACATGCTCCAGTTTCAATTAAAGCATCAGGTATTGAATGCGTAATAGCAGAGAGCTTTGCAAGGATTTTTTATAGAAATTCTATTAATATTGGACTACCTATTATTGAGTGCGTAGAAGCGACAGAAGACATAGAAGATAATGACGAAGTTGAAATAGATTTTTCTACAGGAATAATAAAAAATATTTCCAAAGGTAAAGAGTATAAAGGAGAACCATTCCCAGAATTTATACAAGAAATAATTGATAAAAACGGACTTGTTAATTTAACTAGAGAGAGGATGGATGGTTAATGAAAATTGCAGTGTTACCTGGTGATGGAATAGGTCCTGAGGTTACTAGTGAAGCGGTTAAAGTACTAAAGAAAATTGGCGAAAAATTCGATTTGGAGTTTGAGTTTAAAAAGGCCCTTATAGGTGGAGATGCAATTGATAAAATGAATTCACCTTTGCCAGAAGAAACCCTTGAATTATGTAAGAATTCAGATGCAGTATTATTAGGGGCTGTAGGTGGACCAAAATGGGATGATTTAAAAGGTAATGAAAGGCCGGAAGCTGGACTATTAAAAATAAGAAAAGAGCTTAGTATTTTTGCGAATTTGAGGCCTGCTATTGTATTTGAAGAATTGATGGATGCATCACCACTTAAAAATATTAATCCTAATTTAGATATTCTTATAGTAAGAGAACTTACTGGTGGAATTTATTTTGGTAAAAGAGAACATATTATAGATGGGGATATTGAATATGCTTATGACACTATGAAATATGCTAGAGATGAAATAGAGAGAATTGGAAAAGTTGCTTTTGAAGCTGCGTTAAAAAGGGATAAAAAAGTTACACTTGTGGATAAAGCAAATGTATTAGATAATTCAAGATTATGGAGAAAGGCAATAAAAGAGTTGTCAGAAGACTATAAAGAAGTAGAACTTGATTTTATGTATGTAGATAATGCTGCAATGCAATTAATTAAAAATCCAGATAAATTTGATGTTATTTTAACAGGAAATATGTTCGGTGATATTTTAAGTGATGAAGCATCAACTATAACGGGATCGTTAGGAATGTTGCCATCAGCTAGTCTTGGATACCATAATTTTGGTCTGTATGAGCCAGTGCATGGTTCGGCACCTGATATAGCTGGACAAAGTAAGGCGAATCCAATTGCTACAATTATTAGTGCAGCAATGATGCTAAAATATTCATTTGGATTAGAGGAAGCAAGCGAGGCTATAAATTCATCAGTTTCAAAAGTTCTGAAAGATGGATATAGGACTTTGGATATTATGGAAGATGGAAAAAAACTTGTTACTACAGAAAAAATGGGAGAACTAATTCTAGAATTTATTTAAAGGAATTATAATTAAAAAAGAAATAATGACATATATTTGTCGAAAAAGAGCAAATTAATATAAAAGTTATTATTTTTAGAAAATTACGAATAACAAATAAAGTTCATTTTATGTCGTTGACACATCAAAACTACAATGTTATTATAAGTTTGTAGTTAAGAAAACCTTGTATAACTGATTACATGACTGACGGATAATGTGGGTTTAACCACAAAGGAGTGTAATTTAGCATATTGCCGACCGTCTGGGCAAAAGTCCAGGAGGTCATTTTTTCCTGATAGCATTGAGAATTATTATCAACTAACCAACCGTGATGGAGGAGGATAAGAAAATGAAATTTAATGAATGGCAAGGCTTTAACCCAGGTGATTGGTGCGAAAACATTGACGTAAGAGATTTTATTCAGAAGAATTTTACTTTATATGAGGGTGATGAGAGTTTCTTAGAAGCTACTTCAGCTAAAACAAAAAAGATTTGGGAACAATGCGAAGCGTTGCTTGCAGAAGAACTTAAAAAAGGCGTATTAGATATTGACCATGAAAATATTTCTGGTATAGATAATTTTGAAGCTGGATACATTGATAAAGAAAATGAAACAATAGTAGGACTTCAAACAGATGCTCCATTAAAAAGAATGATAAATCCATATGGCGGAATTAGAATGGTGGAAGGCGCTCTTAAAGCATACGGATTTGAAGTGGAAGAAGAATTGCATAAAACATTTAGTGAAATAAGAAAAACTCACAATCAAGGTGTTTTTGATGTATATTCTGAAGAAACAAGACTAGCAAGAAAAACAGGTTTGCTTTCAGGTCTTCCCGATGCATATGGTAGAGGTAGAATAATTGGAGATTATAGAAGAATAGCCTTATATGGTATTGATTTCTTAATCGAAGAGAAAAGAGAAGATAAGAAAAACTTAAAAGGTTTAATGACAGAGAAATTAATTAGATTAAGAGAAGAAGTTGAAGAACAAATTAGAGCTCTTAATAAAATAAAAAATATGGCGGAGGCATATGGTATAGATATTTCTAAACCAGCGAAAAATGCTTCAGAGGCTGTACAATTTGTATACTTTGGATACTTAGCTGCTATAAAAGAAAATAATGGAGCTGCAATGTCTTTAGGTAGAACTAGTACTTTCCTAGACATATTTATCGAAAAAGATATTAAGAATGGTACTTTAACTGAAGTAGAAGCTCAAGAATTAATAGACCAATTTATTATTAAATTAAGATTAGAAAGACATTTAAGAACACCTGAGTATAATGAATTATTTGCAGGAGATCCTAACTGGGTAACAGAAGTTATTGGTGGAGTTGGCGTTGATGGAAGACCACTTGTTACTAAAAATTCATTTAGATATCTTCATACATTGATTAATTTAGGACCAGCACCAGAACCAAATATGACAATTCTTTGGTCTCAAGAGTTACCGAAAGCATTTAAAGAGTATTGTGCTGCAATTTCTATAAAAACTGATTCTATTCAATATGAAAATGATGATTTAATGAGACCAATTTATGGAGATGATTATGCTATAGCTTGTTGTGTTTCTGCAATGGAAGTTGGGAAACAAATGCAATTCTTTGGAGCTAGATGTAATCTTGGTAAATCTCTTCTTTATGCTATTAATGGTGGAGTAGATGAGAAAAAAGGACTTTTAGTTATACCAGACCTAAAAAGAATTGAAGATGAAGTATTGGATTATGATAAAGTAAAGGATAGTTTTTATAAATCATTAGAATATGTAGCAGAATTATATGCAAATACTATGAATATAATTCACTATATGCATGATAAGTATGCTTACGAAGCGGGTCAATTGGCTCTTCATGATACTGAGGTTCAAAGAATTATGGCATATGGAGTGGCTGGATTATCAGTTGTAGCTGATTCATTAAGTGCAATAAAATATGCTAAAGTAAAACCAGTATATAAAGATGGAATAGCAGTTGATTTTAATATAGATGGAGATTTCCCTAAATACGGAAATGATGATGATAGAGTTGATTCAATAGCTGTAGAAATTGTAGAGAAATTTATGTCTGAATTAAATAAATACCCAACATATAGAGATGCAAAGCAAACATTATCAGTTTTAACTATTACTTCAAATGTTGTATATGGTAAGAAAACAGGAGCTACACCTGATGGAAGAAAAGCTGGAGAGCCATTTGCACCAGGAGCAAACCCAATGCATGGAAGAGATACAAATGGGGCACTTGCATCACTTAATTCAGTAGCAAAAATACCATATGAAGATGTTTGTCAAGATGGTGTATCAAATACATTTTCTATCGTGCCAGAAGCATTAGGAAAAGTAGAAGAAGATAGAAAGAGCAATCTTGTTTCTATATTAGATGGATACTTTGAACAAAAGGCACACCATTTGAATGTTAATGTATTTAACAGAGAAACATTATTAGATGCAATGGATAATCCACAAAAATATCCAAACTTAACAATAAGAGTTTCAGGATATGCAGTTCATTTTAATAGACTTACTAGAGAGCAACAACAAGAAGTGATTTCAAGAACATTCCATAAAGCTATTTAATAAAAAAACGATTCTGCTATTTAGCAGAATCGTTTTTTATTATTGGCTATATTGCAAATTGAAAATTGCAAATTGCTAATTATTATTTGAACTAAACTAATTTACTTAGCAAGAATTTTGATATCAACAATATTCTAAAACAGAGACTTTATTAAATGAGTTAATGATTTTCTTCTTTTATAAGTCCTTTTCTATAAGCTATTAATAGCATTTCTAGTTCTTTAATTTGTTCTTTGATTTTGGCACCTTTGTCTGTATCGTGAACTCTTTTTCTTTCTAAAGCATGCTCTAGTATAACAGAGTTTGAAATCATATCTTTATTTTCTTCAATAGCTTTTTTTGTTGAATCAAAAGGTTTATGTGATATTAATATTATTCCGTAAGAATTGTAAACTAAAGTATAGCCAGCAATGCCTGTTGTTGGATGATAAGCTTTACAAAAACCGCCATCTATTGCAAGAAGTTTCCCACCGGCTTTTATTGCAGATTCCCCATTTTTTCTCTTAACAGGCACATGACCATTTACAACATGGCTAGTTTTCCAATCTAAATTAAATTCTTGAAGCAATTTTTTTACAAAATCTATATTATCTCTATATTGATAGTAATAAGATAAATCCTCTTTGTGAGTATTTTTATCTTCTATATAGTATCTTTCGAAGGTAGTCATTTTATTTTTACCGAATTGTGGTGAATCAGGACCGCACCATAGATACCACATAAGGTCGAGGGCACAGGTGTTTTCTTTGTTGTTATCTTTTAAGTAATATGCTTCTCTAGAAATTGAATCAAATTTATCTAATAAAGCCTTTCCTTTATATGCCTTTCCTTCAATTGAGACTTCTTTAAACTCACCATTTTCAGTTAAAGGAAGGCATCCGTGGAAAAGCAAATTTGAATTATAAACTAAATACATTGATCCTTTTGAATATAAAAATCTAATGTGTTGTTGTAGTTTTTCACTATTTAAGAATGAATTCTTTAGTTTTTTAATTAGATTTTCTTCTTCTTCTGTAAGCTTGTACCTGTTATCTTTATCTAATGTAGGAAAGTTTGTATCTAGCATAGGATATTCTTTATCGTACAATTCAATTGTGCTATCTTTAAAATCAATTTTATCTAGTAAAAGGCGGTCATCCATATTAAATTCAGGATGTTTTAGAATAAGTTGTCCTTCTAATTTGAATTGGATAATGGATATTGCTTTATGCATTTTTTTTAGCAAATCCTTTTCTCTATGAGAAATAGATTTTCCGATGGTTTTTGGAATATAATTTGAGCAAGGGTCTTCATTATAAAATTCCATTGCAAAAGTAGCTAGAGGGAGAAGATTTATTCCATAACCATCTTCTATGGTGTTTAAATTAGCATATTTTAATGATATTCTTAAAACGTTTGCGATGCATGCAGGACTTCCGGCAGCAGCTGCCATCCATAATAAATCATGATTACCCCATTGAATATCCAAAGAATGATGTTTTTTTAATTTATCCATAATTATTTCAGCACCAGGACCTCTGTCGTAAATATCTCCAACTATATGAAGTCTATCTACTACAAGGCGTTGTATTACTCTTGAAATAGCAATGATGAATTCATCGGCTCTTTTTAAATCAATAATGGTTTGAATTATTCCATTATAATACTGTTGCTTATTTGAGGAATCGTTATGTTCATGTAATAATTCTTCTATAATATATGAGAAATCTTTTGGAAGAGCTTTTCTTACTTTTGATCTTGTATATTTAGAAGATACTTGTCTACAAATTTCTACTAATCTAAGTAAGGTGATTTGATACCATTCATTTATATTAGTTTCTTCTTTTTTTATTAGCGCTAATTTTTCTTCAGGATAATAAATAAGAGTAAGAAGTAAAGTTTTTTCTTTTTCTCTTAGTGAATTTCCAAATACATCATTTATCTTTCTTTTAATTACGCCAGATGCGTTTTTTAGCATATGTGTAAAAGATTCGTATTCTCCGTGAATGTCTGAAATATAGTGCTCTGTTCCCTTTGGAAGATTAAGAATTGCTTGAAGGTTAATTATTTCTGAACTAGCCTCCGAAATAGTTGGATATTTCTTAGCTAAAAGTTTAAGATACTTTAAATCTTTAATTATTAAGTCGATATTGTTTTCGTCGCAAAAGGTCATACAGATACCCCCTATTAATATTGTGAAAACTTACAATAAACCCCATCTAGTATTATAGTATATAACAAAACAGAGAATTAGTATATACTTTTTAAGTGAAAAAAGTTACAAATGATTAAATTCTTATATAAATATAAGGTATAAATGCCATTTGTATAGCAGATAGAGTATCCACGGTAAAACTCTATCTGTAAATAAGATGTTAAACTGGAAACTTTACAGAAGGAGTTGCTCTGTTTGAATATAATTATAGCTAAATTTTACTTATATGAAGGTTAAATTATTATCAATATATTCTATTGTATTTAATGTATAAATAGTAGCATTTTATGTGTGAATTTTGATTAGTTATGATAAATTAATATTCTTAAAAATGCTATAAGGTATAATATATTTGTTGTTGAATTATTGTATTTTTTCAGATATGGGTAAAGGTTTACAAACGAGAAAAATATAAAATATCTGCAAATACAAATAAATCGATTAAATAAAAGGTAAATGAAAATTGACATTATTTCTATATTATTGTAAAATTAATGTGGAAATAATATTAACAAAAGGTTAATTTTTAAATAATTCGGATAAAGTAATTTTTTAGGGGGAACTAATGTTGAATTCTATTAGTTACAGAGAAAAGTTAAAAGGTAGTTTAGATGCATATTTTAATGTTGATTTAGATAAAGAAGTATATAATAAAAAATTTGATTTATATGCTACTTTCAATCAAAGAAATGCAAAGTATATGTTAGTGAAGAAGGCTGAAATATATGCGTTTAAAACTGATGAATACGTTTTTTATAAGCATTTTGAGAAAAATTTAAAAGTTAGTGATATTGAAACAATAAAGATATTTATTGAAAATAATATTGATGATATGGTAAATGTAGACAAAGAGCATATGACTAGTATTCTAAACTTTGTTATAACTGTTGATAATAGTATTGAGGATGAAACATTAAAAGCAATTAAGAAATTTAAATTTCATAAAAGTTTTAAATTTGGGTTAAATGGATGGTCAGATGTTAGGTTAATAGTTATTGATTTAAAGAAGGACGAGCTATATTCTAATAAGTTTGGTAAAAAGGATGGCAAGAAATTCTTATTCAAAAATTAATTTGGTAAAAACTTAAATTTAAGTTTTTATATAATCATAATATACTTAAGGGGGTTCTTAAATGAACGCATTAGTACTTATATTAATTGCAATCGTATGTTTTGTTACTGCTTATGCTACTTATGGTAGTTGGCTTGCTAAAAAATGGGGTTTAGACCCTAGCAAAAAAACTCCAGCTCACACAAAAGAAGATGGAGTTGACTATGTTCCAGCTAAAGCTCCAGTATTATTAGGACATCACTTCTCATCTATAGCGGGTGCTGCTCCTATTATTGGACCTATATCTGCATCTGTATTTGGTTGGTTACCAGTAGTATTATGGATTATCATTGGATCTATTTTCTTCGGTGGTGTTCATGACATGGGTGCTTTATTTGCATCTGTAAGACATGGTGGTAAATCAATTGGAGAAGTTATTGGTGAAAACATGGGCGATACTGGTAAAAAATTATTTGCTTGGTTTGCTTGGTTAACATTAATACTTGTAATTGCAGCATTTACTTCTATTTGTGCAGGTACATTTGTATCAGTACCATCTGCAGCATCTTCATCATTAATGTTTATCGTATTAGCAATTGCATTTGGTTTCTTAGTGTATAGAAAAGGCGCTGGATTAGCTGTTAGTTCAGTTATCGGTGTAGCTTTATTATTCTTATGCATATTCTTAGGATTAAAATTCCCATTAGTTTTAAGCTACAATACTTGGGTAATAATTTTATTAATCTACATCACAATCGCATCTGTAACTCCAGTTTGGATATTATTACAACCTAGAGATTACTTAAACTCTTTCTTACTATATGCTATGCTTATAGGTGGAGCGCTTGGTATTCTTCTTACTAACCCTAAACTTGAATTACCTGCTGTTACTTCTTTCAATACTGGTGGAACTAATTACTTATTCCCAATGTTATTTG
This sequence comes from Clostridium sp., assembly GCA_030626065.1. Classification (GTDB taxonomy): domain Bacteria; phylum Bacillota; class Clostridia; order Clostridiales; family Clostridiaceae; genus Clostridium_AF. Next base: position 10,938 of record DAOUPR010000027.1, read on the forward strand.
TAACAGTTGCTTGTGGAGCTATTTCTGGTTTCCACTCACTAGTTGGTTCTGGTACAACTTCTAAGCAAATAGATAATGAAAAAGATATTAAACTTATCGGTTATGGTTCAATGCTTATAGAAGGTTTCTTAGCTATACTTGCTATCATTACTGCAGCTTACATCAGTAAATCTCAATTAGCAGATTTAGGTGGAGCAGTTAACGTATTCTCAAATGGTCTTGGAGATTTCATGCAAGCATTTGGATTACCTTTTGAAACTGGTAAGAGTTTCACAGCTTTAGCAATATCTGCGTTTGCTTTAACTTCATTAGATACTGCTACAAGACTTGCTAGATTCATATTCCAAGAAATGTTTGATAAAGGTGATGGAAAAGAATCTATCTTAACAAACATGTATGTTTCTACAGTAATCACAGTTATACTTGGTGGTATTTTAACATTCAAAGGATGGAAACAAATTTGGCCTATATTCGGATCAGCTAACCAATTACTAGCTGCATTGGCTTTATTATCATTAGCTGTTTACTTAAAGAAACTTGGAAAAGAGTACAGAATGGCTATTATTCCAACAGTATTTATGTTCACAGTTACAATAATTGCTTTATGCTTATTGATCTATGGAAAAATCCAAGCAGGATTTGGCGAAAACTTTGTATTGATTGTAATAGCTGTTGTATTGTTAGTTCTTTCATTCGTATTAATTAATGAAGGTCGTAAAGCTTTCAAAAAAACTAAATAATATAATTTTTAAAAAATGAATTTAATTATAAAGCTAGCGCCTTGGCGTTAGCTTTATTTGTCCCATTTTTTAAAACAAGAGAGCTTCTTTTAAAAACAAAAGTGCTTCTTTTAAAAATAAGAGTGAAGTTTGCAGAGTTTTTTAAAAGATAGAGTGAAGTTTACAGAGTTCAGAGTGCAGTTAAAAGATTAAAAGATTAAAAGATAAAAAGATAAAAATAATTAGCAATTAGCAATTAGCAATTAAGGAGGATTTTGTTCCTTGCAGTCACAAAATCTTTAATTTTAGATTCGTTTTAGCTTCGCTAAAACAACATTAACTTAAAATCAATGTCATTAATTGTTTAATGATTTTTCAATTAAATAAAGATTCTTGACCAACGGGAAAGAATCATCCTTAATTGCAAATTGAACATTGCACATTGCAAATTAAGGGTTGAAAGGTTTCAAATGTTTTAAATGCAAATTGCAAATTAAGGTTTCAAAACGGGTGTATTGTTTTTGTTGGTTATTGTATAATAATAGTGAGATAACTTAAAGGAAGTGATATAGTGTCAGAAGAAAAATATGGAGTTAAAGAGTTCTTAAGAGACTTGGGATTATTTTTTAAAGGAGCTACAGACTATAATAGAAAATCAAGTTCAATGCTTGAAAAAGAAGCTCATACTATAATGGATAATTTTATTTTGTTGTGTAATGCCGATTTGTTAGGGCTTCCTATACCTACGACCTACTATACTCTAGAGATACTACCTTATATAGCTGATGATTTGGAAAATTGGCAAAAAAGGATGCTTAATAGAAAAGAAGTGTGGACAGAAAAATTTGGAGATTTTGATTTCGACGCGTAATCTTTTTAAGAGAAAAGTGCTTTTAAAAAAAGAGTGCAGTTTGCGGAGTGCAGAGTGCAGTTAAAAGATTAAAAGATTAAAAGATTAAAAGATAAAAGATTAAAGATTAGAAAAAAGTTTGCAATTACCAATTAAGGAGGAGTTTGCTCCTTGCAGTCACAAAATCTTTAATTGAAGATTTATTTTAGCTAAGCTAAAATATCATTAGATTATAAAGACGATAAACGGGAGAGAATTATCCTTAATTGTGCATTGTGCATTGTGCATTGGCATTCTGCATTGTGCATTAAGGTTTTAAGAAAGGTGGATTTTTATGAATAAGATAGTTTTTTTCGGGGGTAAAGGTGGAGTTGGTAAGACTACATGTTCGGCTGCTTTTTCTATAGCGTCAGCATCAAGTGGTAAAAAGACATTGCTTGTGTCTACTGACCCGGCCCACTCTATATCTGATATATTTGAGAAAAAAATAGGAGATAAAATAGTAAATATAGAAGAAAATTTAGATGCTTTAGAGATAAGCTCAGAAGTGGAATCTAAGAAATATATGGAGGGAGTGAAAGCGAACCTTAAAAATGTAGTGTCTCCTGTCATAGTTAATGAAATAAAAAAACAAATTGATGCGGCGGCTATATCACCTGGTACTGAAGAAGCTGCATTATTTGATAAAATGATTGAAATAATAAATGAAAAAGTGGATGAATATGATCAAATAATATTTGATACGGCTCCTACAGGTCATACAATTAGATTAATAAGTCTTCCACAATTATTAGGCTCTTGGCTTGAAACTTTAATAGTGAAAAGAAAGAAAGCACTTGGACTTATGTCTATGTCAAAACATCATGGTAAAAAGATGAAAGAAGATATTGAAGAAGATAAAGTAATTCAAATTTTAAGCAAGAGGTTAGACAATGTAACAAAAGCAAAAAAAATAATGATAGATGATAAAAAAATGTCCTTTGTATTTGTATTAAATGCAGAAAAACTTCCAATAGAGGAAACAAAAAAAGCTGTAGTTATGCTTGAAAAATATGATATTAAAGTTGATACTTTAGTAGTTAACCGTATTTTCCCAGAGAAAATAGAGGATGATTTCTTTAAGAAGAAAAAAGAACAAGAAACAAAATATTTAGAGGAAATAAATGAAAGCTTTAAAGGAAAGAATATTATAAAAATACCAATGCTTAGTTCTGATATGAGAGCATTTAATATTAAAGATATTTCAGAATTCTTTAAAAAATAAACCCAATTTTTAGGGTTTATTTTTTTGCTTAATTTATAATTGTGCTGATATATATATATAATACAGTTTAAATAAGCAAGTTTAAGTTTAATAACAATGTGGTTTTTTAAAACATAGAGTGAAGAGTGCAATTTGCAGAGTGTAATGGTTAAAGATTTTTCAATAGGCAAGGAGAAGCATCTTTAGTTTAATATTGCAAATTGCCTTATGTATAATAGAAATATTCTATTAAATATAACTGTTTTTTACTATTATAAATATGTTAAAATTAGATAGGAAAGTTTTTGAGAGAAACTCTTGGATATGTTTAAAATAAGAGTGACTTCTGTATTTTTAGAAGTCTTTTAATAAATTAAAGATTCTCAGAGGTACGAGGAGAATCATCCTTAATTGTGCATTGTGCATTGTGCATTGTGCATTATATTTTATATTATGTATTATGTATTGTGTATTAAAGAGGAGGAACACATATGGAGCCTGTAGAAAAAAATATATTGATAGTAGAAGACGAAAGCAGAATGAGAAAATTAATAAATGCTTATTTGAAAAGAGAGGGATTTAATTGCATTGAAGCTGAAAATGGGATTGATGGCCTTAAAAAGTTTAGAGAAAATAAAGTTGATTTAATAATTTTAGATATAATGATGCCTGTGATGGATGGGTGGACAGTTTGTAAGAGTATAAGAGATAACTCTAATGTACCTATTATTATTTTAACAGCAAAGGCTGAAGAGGAAGATAAGCTACGTGGATATAATTTAGGGACTGACGACTATGTTACAAAACCTTTTAGTCCTAAAGTTCTTGTGGCTAAAGTAAAAGCAGTTATGAAAAGGGTTTATAGTAATGAAAAAGAGAAAGATGATGAATTGAATTTTGATGGATTAATATTAAATGAAATATCTCATCAGGTTATATTAAATGGTGATGAAATATATTTATCGCCTACGGAATATGATCTTTTAATTTATTTTGCTAAAAATAAAGGGATAGCTTTATCAAGAGAAACTATATTGGATAAAGTTTGGGGTTATGATTATTTTGGCGGACTTAGAACAGTGGATACAAATGTAAAAAGATTACGTGAAAAATTAAAGGATAAGTCTAAATACATAGTTACAGTAAGAGGTAGTGGCTACAAATTTGAGGTGAAATAATGAAAAAAAAGGATGCAAGAAGCATTAGGCGTAAACTAATTTTCATAACATTGGTAATGTTTTTAGTTTTTATTGTTTCTGAAGTAGTATTTCAAACAGTTTTTTTTGAGAAGTATTTTACATGGAGGAAGACAAGTCAATTTAAGGCTGAATTAAAAAAGTTTGAATTCGAATATTACAATGAAATTGATAATTGGAAAGGAACAGTAGATATTATCAGAAACTTTGAGCAAGAGAGTGCATCAAAAATTATAATATTAGAAAGTGATGGAACCCTTAGTTATATAACTAATACTGAGGATACTGTTAAGGATGTTATGAAACTTAATGATGTTAAATCCATTATAAATGATTGGATATCTAAGCCAAACTCAATTATTAATATTCAAAATTCAGAGGATGTTACGTATACTGTAGAAAATGAGTATTATGATTTTAATTATCTTGTTTGTATTTCGCCTATAAAAAAGAATAACTCAACTGTAAAAATAATTTTTGCGATAACTCCTTTGAATGAAGTAAGTGATACTATTGAGGTGTTGAATGGTTTTTATGTATATTTTTATATTATTGCTATTTTAATAGTATTGATATTATCTATATTTTATTCAAACTTAATTTCAATTCCTCTTATTAATTTGAATAAAAAAGCAAAGAAAATGGCTCAATTAGATTTTTCTGAGAAATGTGATAATGGTAGAAATGATGAAATTGGTTCGTTAGGTGAGACTTTGGATTTTTTGGCGGAAAATCTTAATGATGCTCTGAACTCATTAAAAGAATCAAATAAACAATTAAAAGATGATATTGAAAAGGAAAAAAAGCTAGAAAAAATGAGAAGAGAATTTGTAGCATCAGTATCACATGAATTAAAAACTCCAATAAGTTTAATAGAGGGATATGCAGAGGGGCTTAAAGATGATATTTTTGATGAAGAAGATAAAGATTTTTATATAGAAGTAATTATAGATGAATCACGGAAGATGGGAAAATTAGTGAATGATATGTTACAACTTTCAAAGTTTGAATCAGGAAGTATTTCTCTTGATGTAAAGCAGTTTGATATAGTTTCTATGGTTAATTCATATATTAGAAAATTAAGCCCTATTGCTGAAAATGAAGGCAATAAGATAATTATTGTTAAATATGATCCTTCTCGCCCTATTATGGTATATGGAGATGAAAGTAGAATAGAAAAAGTTATAAATAATTACTTAACTAATGCAGTTAGGTATACAAAAAATGGTAAAAATATATATGTAGATGTTGCTGTTGTTAATAATCAGGTTTTTGTAGAAGTGGAAAATGAAGGTGAAACTATTCCTAAAGAAGAAATGGAAATGATATGGAACAAGTTCTATAGGATTGATAAATCAGGGAACAAAAATTACGGAGGAACAGGATTAGGACTTTCTATAGTTAAAAATATTTTAGAATTGCATAAAAGCTCATATGGAGTTGAAAACACAGAAATAGGTGTGAAATTTTATTTTTCATTGAAATATAAATAAAAATGAGTAGTAAATAAAGAATAAAAAACCTTGCAGGATAATCTGCAAGGTTTTTGGAGGGGAAGTATATATATTCAAATTAATCGGATAATTCTAAGTTAACTTTGATTGTTTCATTGTTCCTAAATACTTCTAATTCTATAACATCACCGGCTTCGTATTGTTCTTTAAGTTTATTCAACTCTTCGGTAGTCTTAGTTGGTTTACTATCAAAGCTTGTGATAACATCGCCTGTTTTTAATCCAGCCCTCTCACCAGGACTAAATTCTTCTACTTCCTTAATGTAAACACCTTCAGGAATATTGTATCTTTCTGAAATATCAGGAGTGATATCTCGAACTGTAATTCCTATTGTAAGTATTGGTTTAATAAGTTCACTCATAATTGGCATAATGTCATTTATAGGAATAGCAAAACCTAAACCTTCTACAAGGCTACCGCCTATTTTTGCACTGTTTATACCAATAACCTCTCCGTAAATATTAACAAGAGGTCCTCCGCTATTTCCTTCGTTTATTGCTGCATCTGTTTGTATATATTTTTGAGTATTATTACTAGCATTAGGTTCGCTAACTTGAATGTCAGATTGTACCTCTCTATTTAAAGCACTAACTACACCGGTAGTAACTGACCCTAAAAATTGTACTCCAAGTGGATTTCCTACAGCGACTACAGGATCTCCTACCTGAAGATTATCTGAGTCACCAAATGAAGCAACAGCAGGCATTGAAATATCTTCAACTACTTTTATAACGGCTACATCTAATTCCTCATTATAATTAACAAGTTTAGCTTCTACTTCTTTTGATTCACCATCATTAAAAATAACTTTTATTTGTTTAGCTCCATTTACAACATGGAAATTTGTTAGTATATATCCTTCTTCACTAAATATTATTCCAGAACCAAAACCTTCAGTTGGAATTGATGTTCCTAAAATATCAGTTACAGTAACTGAGGAAGTAGATACACCAACAACAGCTGGACCTATCTGTTTAGCAATATTTGAAACTGACAAAGGAATATAATTAGTAGTAGTTATTGGAGTTTTAATTGTTTCAGTAGTATCTTTGTTTGTATCATTAGACGTTGTAGTATCTTGAGCTAAATTAAGCTTCGGAAAATAGTAAGCCGTTGCTAAAGAACCAATCATACCACCTGATATCGAGCATATCAGTCCTACAGCTATTAGAGGTAAAATTCCTCTGCGTTTTGATTGCTTTTTTTTAGGTTGTACTTTTACAAGTTGCTTTTCTACAGATTGTGTTTTTTCCAGTGAATCATTTTCTAGATTCTCATTATAATTATCCATTACTATACCTCCGTGCATATGTTATTAATACTAAAATTAGGCTTTGTTTTAAAGAGTAGTTGATTTATATAGTATTGTTTTTATAAAAGTGTGAAATGTGAAGAATGAAGTGTGAAATGATGGATGATTTTTTCATTCTTCCAAAATCTTTTAATTAAATAGTAGATTTTGCGTAGCAAAATCATCATTAACTTCACATTGCACATTGCACTCTTCACACTATCATTAAAGTAAAACTTAATCTCAAAAATAA
>DAOUPR010000127.1 GCA_030626065.1 Clostridium sp.
CGCTTTGGTTTTGATGCTTATTTTAACGCAAATATTTGTAGATATGTATAAATATAATTTTGAAATAGTTAATGATTATAACCAAAGAGTGTATTTTGATGAGTTTGTAAGGTATATACAATATGAAATGGATGATATAGAAAATCAGTCAATTACAATTGATGATAATAAATTAATTGTAAGAAAAAAATGGAATGACAAAAATATTATTTATTTATATGGAGTAAATGCTGAAGCGGTAGGTGATATATATATTAATTATTACAAAGCCTATAATGGTAGAACAACTAAAGATATATTGCTGAAAAACGTGAGTAATCTAGAATTTTATAAAAGTAATAAATTAATATTTGTTGAAGTCAAATTTGATTCAGGAGAGAATTTTAAAAGATGCGTAAATACAAAAGGGTTAAGTCAGGATATATATTAATTGAAACAATAATAATGTTTACAATTATACTAATGATTACGTTATGTAGTTTTAATTTTTTAGTAAAAAGAAGAGAACATATTAATTTATTAAAAGAAAGTATTTTCCAAAACCAAGAATTTAATTTACAAAGGGAAGTACTTTTAAAAAGAATAAATAGATTGTATATAAATAATGATTTCACTGAAAAGGTAACATTTTTAACTTTTGTAGAAGAAAGCAAAATTGAATTTGATAAAAGTTATGTTGAAGTTATAGATGATAAAATACTTCTTCATCTTGCAACTAATAATTTAGATGAAGAAGTTGAATCATATAATGCAGAAATTATTAACAACAATATTTATTTTAGTATTAATCCGTAAATAGAGAGGATGGTTTTATGAAAAATGAAATTACGATTTTTTTAAATAAGGATAATGTGAATATATATTTTGACAAAAGAAAGAAGAATATCAATGTAAGCTTAGAGGATTTTATTGTAAATCTAAATAGTAAAAAGAAACTAATTAATAAAAAAATGAGGTTTAGGAAAAAGATTATTTTCATTCTAGAAGATGAAGAAGTTGTAATTAGAAATTTAAATTTACCCAAAATGCCTAAAAAAGAAATTGGAAATGTTCTGAATTATAAACTAAAAAGTGAGTTTGGAGATTCATTAAAGCGTATTGAATTTTCATATAAAATAATAAATGAAGATGAGAAAAATATAAATATTGCAATGTATTGTATAAATAGAAGTAGTATGGATAGAATTGCTAACAATAGTAAGATAAGAAAGATAAAAGCGGTACATATAATTCAAGAATATTTTGCTGATATGGTTATGTCTTTGATAAAGGATGATGTTTTCTCAGTATTTTATTACCATAAAAATTATTATTTTTACGACCAATATGACAAAGGTATTCTTATTAAAGAAAATGCAATAAGAAAAGATGATATTTTAGAATGTGGGCTTGCTTCTTTTGTTGAAGGATGCAATCAAAATGATAAAATGTTTGATTTATATACTGTGAATATAGAAGAAAATAATTTAGAAAAGATATCTCCACAGATTAATATTATTAATCTTGGTTTTTATGATAGAAAACAACTGATATCTATATAAGGAGAATCTATGAATAAGAGTGACTTTGCACCAAAATGGTATATTAATAAGGGAATTAAAAAATTAAAGCTTTATTATATGATTATATTAAGTGTTTTAGTAGTTATTTTTCTTATATCAGTCTATTTTAATAGAAGTTTAAGTAAAAGTACAAATATAAATAAGTATGCTGAAAATGAAAAAATGGATGAATATAGTGAAGTAATAGATAAAAACAATATTTTAAAAGAAAAAAACAAAAAAAATATAGATGATTTATTAAGAAGTTTAGAATTAGGGAAAAAATATGAACTTATTAGTTTAAACGTTGAAGAAAATACAGTGTATTGTCAATTTAATGTGAAAAATATATATGAAACCAGAAAATTAAATTTGGAGTTAGAAAAGAATTTTAATGCTACGGAAATGAAAGTAACTAATGTTGGAGATTCCTACTCTTTAGATTTTTATGGAGGAGGTTTTTAATATTAGTGACAATTTTAAATATAGAATAATAATTATGTTTTTAGTAACAATGATTGTTTATATAAATATATATAATTGTTTGTTATATAAGAATAATAAAGATATTGAAGTAAATGCTTGTAACTATTCAAAAGAATTAGGAAAAGAGGAATTACTTAAAGAGCAGAGAGAGGAAAGTGAAAAAGAGATATATGAGATAGTATCAAATAAAAATATTCTAGTTGAAGAATATAGTAAAAAAGCCGATGGTAATATTAAGTGTACAATTGTGATTTCCGGACAAGAGAATGATAAAATTGTATTTCTGAAAGAATTGTCGGAGATACCTTTTTTAGAAATAAAAAATATGGGAGTTTATTACAATACAGATAGTATTTCTAAATTAAGGGTAAAATTCGAACGAAGATAGGATAATGGGAAAATTTATTTGCAAATGAACATAAGTTTTGATAAAATAGCATTGTTTAGTAAGTTAGGAGGCGTAGTATGGTCAATAATAGATTAGAAAAGTTAAAAAGTCTTATGATAGAACAAGGTTTGGATGGAATTTTATTAATGGGAGATCCAAACAGAAACTATATATCTTATTTTACTGGTGATGAAAGTTATGCACTAATTTCAAAAGATAAGGATATTTTTATAACTGATTCAAGATATACTGAACAAGCGAAAAATCAAGTTAAAGGGTTTGAAATTTATCAATATAATACTCCTTTTATTAATGATTTAGCTAAACTTGTTCAGGAAAATAGTATTAAAAAATTAGGGTTTGAAGAGAATATAGTGACATTTTCTAAATATGATGAATTTTTAAAAAATTTAGATTGTGAATTGGTTCCGTTAAACGGGTTAGTAGAAAAAATGAGAATTGTAAAAGATGATTCTGAAATAGAAAAAATTAGAAAAGCTGCATCTATTGCAGACGCAGCATTAGTGGAACTTGTTAAATTTATTAAACCTGGTATGAGTGAAAAAGAAGTAGGGTTACAATTAGAGTATAATATGAAGAAGTTAGGTGCAACTGGTCTTTCTTTTAAATCTATAGTAGCATCAGGCAAAAGATCATCACTTCCACATGGTATTGCTAGTGACAAAATTATAGAAAATGGTGATTTTCTTACTTTAGATTTTGGATGCATCTACGGTGAGTATTGTTCTGATATGACAAGGACTCTTGTTATAGGTGAACCTAGTGAAAAAATGCTTGATATTTATAATACAGTAAAAGAAGCTCAAGCAAGAGCTTTAAAGTTTATTACAGAAGGTGTTAAAGCATCAGAAGTTGATAAAATAGCTAGAGATTATATTAATTCTAAAGGTTATGGAGAGTATTTTGGTCATGGATTAGGTCATGGTGTAGGATTAGAAATTCATGAAGCACCAGCAGTGAATACTAGAAATAATAGCATATTAAAAGAAGGAATGATTATTACTGATGAACCAGGTATATATATTCCGGATTTTGGTGGAGTAAGAATTGAAGATCTTATTTTAGTAAAAAAAGATGGTTGTGAAGTTTTGTCAAAATCAAGTAAAGAGTTAATTTGTATATAATTAATTAATTATGTAAATGATAATAATATAAATATATTTTGTGGAGGTATACATAATGTTTTCAGCAGGAGAAATAAGAAAAGGAACTACCTTTGAAGCAGATGGACAAGTATTCACTGTAGTAGAATTTTTACATGTAAAACCAGGTAAAGGAGCTGCTTTTGTAAGAACTAAACTTAAAAATGTAATGACAGGGGCAGTTGTTGAAAAGTCATTTAATCCAACAGCCAAATTACAAGAAGCTGTTATTGAAAGAAAAGAAATGCAATATCTTTATTCAGATGGAGAGTTATACTATTTTATGGATGGGGAAACTTATGAGCAAATTCCATTATCTTTTGATCAAGTGGAAAATGCAATACAGTTTTTAAAGGAAAATATGTTTGCAGTAATCAAATTCTTTAAAGGGAGTGCATTTTCAGTTGAGCCACCAAATTTTGTTGTACTTGAAATAGTCGAATGTGAACCTGGAGTTAAAGGAAATACTACTAGTAATGTAATGAAACCAGCTACACTTGAAACTGGTGCAATAGTAAATGTTCCTTTGTTTGTTAACGAAGGCGATTCAATTAGAGTAGATACAAGAACTGGCGATTACATGGAAAGAGTATAATTCATACAGGAAGTGATTTTAATGAAATCATTTAAAGAAAAAATATCTTCATTGAAAACTAAAATGATGGATGTTGATTTGAACTTGCCAAAAGCGAATGAAAATTCACAAATTATAGAAGAACTATTTGAGGTTATTCAATTAATGGAAAGTAGAATTGAAATGCTTGAGAAAGAGTTGGATGAGACAAATGAATATGTAACAGTTTTGGATGAAAATATTGGCAATATTGAAGATGAGCTTTTTGGTTTTGATGATGAAGAATATGAATTTGATATAGAAGAATTCTTTGAAGTTTCTTGCGATAAATGTAATGAAACTATATCGGTCGAAAAGACTTTAAAAGGTACAGGTGTTAATATTCAGTGTCCTAATTGTAAAAATTCAATTATAATTCAATAAAATATAAAAATGAAAGTTACAAATTAAATTTTGTAGCTTTTATTTTTTTCTCTTTTTTTGGAATATTTTTTTTATACAAGCAATAGAAATAAGTAAAGAGAGGAGGAGAAAGAGTGGGTGTTTCAGATTTATATTATTTGCTTCCAAAAGAGCTAATATTAAAAATTGAAGGATTAGAACAAAAAGAAAAAATTAATGAAATAAGAGTTAGAATTAATAAACCTGTTCAAATTTTTATTGGGAACAGAGAAAAATTAATTGATTATTTAGTTAACGAAAAGGTGATTAATTCAATTTTTCAAAAAATAAGTAATTATTCTAAGTACTCTGTAGATGAAGAATTAAGACAAGGATATATTACAGTGAATGGAGGACATAGAGTAGGGATATGTGGTTCTTGTGTATTAGAACATGGAAGTATAAAGACAATTAAAAAAGTTTCATCATTTAACATAAGAATATGTAGGGAAATTAAAGGATGCTCAAAAAAAATACTTCCATATTTATTTCAAAATGGTGAGTTGTTGAATACAATAATAATTTCACCACCTAAATGTGGTAAAACTACAATAATTAGAGATTTATCTAAAAATCTTTCTGATGGATTTATACTAAGTAAAAAGAAAATAAGTGGTATGAATGTAAGCGTTATTGATGAGAGAAGTGAAATTGCCGGTTGTTATAATGGAATACCACAATTAGATGTAGGTAAAAGAACCGATGTTTTAGATAATTGTCTTAAGAGTGAAGGGATAATGATGGCTATTAGAAGTATGTCCCCAGAGGTACTTATATGTGATGAAATAGGTACTGAAAATGATATAAAAAGTATAATTAATGCTACTAATTCTGGTATAAAACTCATTGTTACTATTCATGGGTATGGTATTGAAGATCTTTTGGATAGAAAAGTTTTTAATAAGCTAAATAATTATAATATTTTAAAAAGAGCTTTTGTACTAAGTAATTCTAAGGGGATAGGAACTGTTGAGTATGCATATGATTTTTTAACTAAAAAAAAGATTGAGGTAAAAATATGTTAATTAAACTTTTTTTATCATTAATAATTATATCTGGATGTACTTTAGTTGGAATTTCTTATGGAGAAAAACTGAAAAAAAGAGTTTCTGAAATTACTCAAATTCAACAATCAATTTATATAATAAAAAATGAAATTGTATATACATATACACCTTTACCAAGCATTTTTAAAAAAATTAGTGATAAAATTGAGAAACCAATAGCTAATATTTATTTAGATATATGGGAAAAACTCACAAGAAATGAGGTAGAAAGTATTTATACTGCATTCAGACAACATTTTATAGAACATAATAAAGAATACAGTATAAAAGAACAAGATATTGAGATTATTCTTGAATTAGCTAAATCTTTAGGTGAATCAGATGTAGATGGTCAAAAAAGTATTATTGAATTATCGCTTCTTAAAATTAAAAAGAATTTAGAAGAAGCTAATGAAGATATGAAAAAAAACTTAAAATTATATAGAACCCTTGGGTTTGCCTTTGGTGCAGCCATCGTAATTATAATTGTTTAGGGGGATAATGATGTTAGATATAAATATAATTTTTAAATTAGCAGGAGTTAGCTTGTTAATTATAATCATTGATAAAATTATTAAAACTAGTGGTGGAAAAGATGACTACGCTCTTGTTGTGAATATTGCAGGTATAGTCATAATTTTGATGATGGTACTAAATTTGATAAATCAATTGTTTAATACAATCAAGACGATGTTTTCTTTTTAGGAGAAAATTATGGAAATAATTAAAATTGTGTCTTTTGCATTTGTTGTTTTATTTATAATTATGACTATTAAAAGTGAAAGAAAAGATTTAGCTGTAATTATAAGTTTAGTAGCAGGTGTGTTGATATTTCTTTTTTTAATAAATCCAATTAATGAAATATTAAAATTATTACAAAAACTAGCTTTAGAAGCAAATATTGATTATGTATATTTGGTGACGGTTTTTAAGATTCTTGGTATTTCATATTTGGCTTCCTTTTGTAGTGAGTTGTGTAAAGATGCAGGAGAAAGGAATCTTGCTTCAAAGGTTGAATTTGCTGGTAAAATATTAATTCTTGTGTTGGCAATACCAATTTTAATGGCAGTTTTAGAATCGATAGTTAAGCTGTTATGAAGGTGAGTGAATGAAAAAAATTCTAGTGTTTTTAAGTATTATTTTAATTTTTAGCATTAATGTGGTACAAGCTGGTGAAAATGATAGTAATCCTGAATATAATATTAATACTAATTTTACTCAAGTAGATACAAAAACGGATACAGAAAATGAAATAGAAAATTTATATGATTATATAACTAAAATTCAATCTCAGTATGAAATGCTGCATAATATAAATTTAAAAGATTATGTTAACTTATATATAGAAAGTGGTAATGGTGAGTTTTCACTTGAAAAAGTTTTTAAAGCGATAATTTATTATTCATTAAGAGAAGTTAGTGCAACAGGTGAACTGATGATAATGATAATAATAATTACTATAATATCTGCATTGATTGAAAGGTTAGAGGGTGCATTTAGCAGTGAGAATTTACGAAATGTTGCTTTTTTTTCTGTCTATGCATTACTAATAATTATTTTGTCAAGAAGTTTTTTTATTGGAGTAGACTTAGCGAAAGAAACTATGGTAGCTATGACTGACTTTATGGATGCTTTAATACCTGTATTGTTAATTCTTTTAGCAGGTGTTGGAGGAATTGCTGAGGCAGCTGTATTAGATCCATTGATAATAGGTGCTACAAGTATTGCAGCTAAAATTTTTGTTAACGTTTTAGTACCTTTAATTAGTGTATCTTTTGTGTTGATTTTTGTAAATAACATTTCAGAAGACTACAAAGTAGAAAAATTATCTAAGTTAATAAATAGTGCAGTTCTTTGGATACAGGGAATAACAATGACAATATTTATTGGGATTATAACGATAAAAAGTACAGCATCAGCGACAATTGATGCTGTGACTGAGAAAACAATAAAATTCGCAGTTGATTCATTTGTACCCATAGTAGGTGGTTGTTTATCTGATGCTGTTTCTACTGTGGCAGGATATTCTCTTTTACTTAAGAATGCCCTTAGTAGTCTTGGATTGCTGGTAATAATTGCGATTGTAATAGCACCAATTATAAAATTATTGGTTATGGCTTTCCTTTATAAAATAGTAGCAGCAGTAGTTGAACCAGTCGGGAATAAAAAGATAGTTAGTACTATTACATCTGTTGGGGATTCATTAATACTAATAACGTCATGTTTAATAAGTGTATCAACAATGTTTTTTATAATGATATCGATAATGGCAACTGCTGGTAAATCTATTTTAAATGGATAGGAGGTAGCATGACTTATATAAAGGAATGGATAACTAATATAACTACAGCCATTATATTTATAGCTGCAATTGAATTAATTTTACCTCAAAATAGTATCAAGAAGTATGCAAAATTTGTATTAGGTTTATTACTTATTATTGTAGTGATGAATCCTTTTATTAAATTTGCATCTTCGGAGATTAATTTAGAAAATTTACTTTCAGATGATATGTTTTTTGAAAATGAAGAACTACCTGATTCAAATTTTGATAATTACAAAAAAGAGTCAATTGATAATACGGCGGAGGTATTTAGTGATAATATAAAAAAAGTATGCTTAGAAGAACTACATAGGTCTTATCCAGATGATGAATTTAATGTTGATGTGTATACTAATTATTCTGTAGAAAACAATTTATTTAGTATAGATAAAATTAATATTGGTGTGTATGAAAATGGAATCAAAAAAATCACTAAAATAGAGGATATTAATTTTGGAGAAGAAAAAGAAGTAGTTAATACTAATACAATTCCCTTTGAAAAACAGAAGGATATAAAAAAAA
>DAOUPR010000135.1 GCA_030626065.1 Clostridium sp.
AGAGATAATACATCAAATAATAGCTTTGGAAATACTTCAAACTCAAATCAGAACAAGACAGGTTCAGATTATAGTAATTTTGGCTCTAGTGATTATAATGAGGAAATGATACCAATGGATGATGGTGACATTCCATTCTAAAAAAATAGGTAAGGAGGAATACGAATGGCTTTTAGAAAAGGAAATAATAGAAGAAAAAAGAAAAAAGTTTGTTCTTTTTGTGCAGATAAATCTGGTAACATAGATTACAAAGATGTTAATAAATTAAAGAAATACATTACTGAAAGAGGAAAAATTCTTCCAAGAAGAATCTCTGGAACATGTGCTAAGCATCAAAGAGAATTAACTAAAGAAATAAAAAGAGCTAGAAACATGGCGTTATTACCATTTTCTACAGACTAAAATAAAGCAGTGTCTAATGACGCTGCTTTTAATTTTATAGTTTATTACGTATAATTGTTGCATATAACCATTAAAAAACCTACAATAATAGTATATAAAAATGTTTTATTATATATCATTACTAAATAAAGGAATGGTGTTATGAAAAAAGAAGATTTTAATGTAATTTCCAATATTAGATTGATAGAACATATTAAGTCACAAATTCTGTATGTCGTTGCCGATTTATTTAATTTATTATCTAAAGGAAGCAATATTGCTAAAGATTCTCTTGTAAGTTGTATATCTGGAGCAATAATTTTATTTTATATATTAGGAGAAAAACTTGGATATTCTTATATTAAGATTGATGAAGAAATCAAAAAAAGTCTTCAATTAGGAATAGATGAAGGGGATGAGCTTGAACAAAATAATAAAAGTTTATCAAATTTACTAGAACATTTAAACAAGAGAAAATAACGGAGGGAACTATGGAAAGAAGAAGCAAAACTAATGGAATGGTAGAAGCAAGTTTAATATCAGCGTTAATATTTATTATTGTAATTGTAAGTGCATATGTACCAATATTGAGTACAGTAGGTTTATTCGTTTTACCAATTCCAGTGACAATACTTTATATTAGACACGGATTTAAATTTTCAATACTTTCCGTGGTAGTAAGTTTTTTATTAACGGCTATGTTATATAGTTTATTTCCTGCTATTGTTATGTCAATTTCATATGGGCTTATAGGGATAGTTTTCGGATATTGTATAAAGAAAGGTAAAAAAACCTTATTTACAAATATAATTCTTACAATAACTAATGTTATTGCAAATATATTTAAAATATTGATTTATACGTTATTTATAGATAAAAAATCATTTATAGATCAATTAACATTTTTAGTAAATACATATAAAGAATCTTTCCAAGTGTCAAAAGGTGTACTTGAAAAAATGGGTACATTAAATGCTGAGCAATTAGAATTGTTTGAACAAATGAATAATATGATATCTGTTCAAATGTTTTTAACTATAATTCCAGCGGCATTAATACTGTCTTCAATAGTACAATCAATTATTAATTATAAACTTACAGGAGTTGTGCTAAGAAAATTAAAAATCAACAAATTACAAGATATAAAATCTTTTGATCAATTATATTTATCTAATTTATTTACAGCAGGAATACTAATTTTATGGTCTGCGGGTGTATTGTTAAATTATTTTAATGTTTCTTTTGGAAGTTATTTGTCTAGTACTGTATTATATTTAATGCTCTTTATATTCGTAATTAATGGTATAGCAGCATTTATATACTATTTAAGAAATAAGCGAAAAATGAAAGCTGGAAAAGGTATAATTGCTTTAACTATGATTTTTGCATTCACTTCGCAATTTGTTTTAAATATATTTTTCTTTTTAGGATTATTAGATAGTATAATGGATTTGAGAAAACTTGATCCATATTCATTTAGGAAAAATAAAAAAGGTGAAAAAAATGAATGATAAATTTTTTAATCGTAACAATGTAATTTTTTCAGTTATGATAATATTCTTGATAATAATATTTTTGTATATTCAATATTATTTTATTGCAATTGCTGCAACAATCATATTTTTGATTTTAATAGTGTATAGCATGATTAGTGTAAAGAAAGATAAAGAACATATGAAAGAAATTGTTGACATATTTTCTGAAAAAATTGATGTTGCAACAAGAAATACTCTTGTAAATATGCCATTACCATTATTAATAATGGATTTTGATGATACAATACTTTGGTATAATGAACTTTTTAAAAATACAGTTGAAGAAGATGTAGTTATAGGCAGCAAAATAAGTCAATATAAAATTGAATTTAAAAAAAATAATTTTGATACAGAGCAACAAATGGAACAAGAAGAGGTATTGATTGGTAATCGTTATTATAATATAGTAGGGAAAAGGGTAGTAACATCTGAAAACAAAAAAAATAAGGACCTAATACTTTTATATTTTATAGATATTACAGAAAAGAAAAAACTAATTAAGAATATAGAAGAAGAAAAGAATATTGTTTTTTTGATTGAAGTTGATAATTATGATGATGTAATTAAATCAACAGAAGAAGATAAAATTCCGTTATTAGTAGCTGAAATTGAAAGAACTATAAAAAATTATGCTATAAGTTTAAAAAGTGTACATATTAAATACTCAGATAACAAATTTATTATATTAACTCAACAAAAATATTTACAAAAAGAAATTGAAGATAAATTTAGTATTCTTGAAGATGTAAAAGGTCTTGATTATGGAAATAATTTAAAAGTGACTCTTAGTATAGGAATAGGAAGGGGAGGAGAAAGTCCTCTGCAAAATCATCAATATGCTATAGAGGCAATGGAGCTTTCTTTGAGTAGAGGTGGAGATCAAGTAGTATTAAAGGAAAAAGAAAATTTAGAATTTTTTGGTGGAACATCTAAAGAGATTGAAAAGAGTAGCAGAGTTAAAGTTAGAGTGATTTCTCATGCACTTAAAAGTATAATACTACAAAGTAGTAATGTTATTCTAATGGGTCATAATATACCGGATATAGATTGTTTAGGGTCAGCTATAGGGTTATGTAAGGCAATTGATTCTTTAAACAAAGAATGCTATATTTATTTAAATGAAGAAAATTGGAGTTTAAAAAATTCGTTACAATTTATTTTAAAAGAAGAAAATTACAAGAATACTTTCATTAATGAAGAAAATTGTTTAAAATATATAAATAAAGGTAGTTTATTAATATTGTTAGATGTAAATTCAGAATCGTATTCTGAAAATCCTGAATTGCTAACTTACTTTGAGAAAAAAGTTATTATTGATCATCATAGAAAAAGTAAGGATTCAATAAAAAATGTTATGCTTTCTTATATTGAACCATTTGCTTCTTCGACAAGTGAAATGATTACTGAAATGATTCAGTATATTGACGAAAAGGCAGCATTAGCTATAACACCAGAGGAAGCTAATTTTTTGCTGGCGGGAATAGTTGTTGACACAAAAAACTTCAATTTTAAAACAGGAGCAAGGACATTTTCAGCAGCAGCCTTTTTAAAAAAACATGGAGCAGATTCCACTATTGTTAAGAAAATGTTATCAAGTAGTTTAGATTTTTATAAGAAGAAGGCTAAACTTATAAATTTAGCAGAAATACAAAATAATATAGCCTTTGTAGTATGTCCTGATGAAGTTAAAGATAGTGTTCTAGGAGCACAGATAGCAGATGATTTGTTGAATATTTCAGGGGTAGAAGCTTCATTTGTTCTTATGAAGGTTGGAGAAAATATTTTAATTAGTGGAAGATCTTATGGTAAAATAAGTGTACAGTTAATACTTGAAAATTTAGGAGGGGGAGGTCATTTTACAATGGCCGGTGCAAAATTGCAAGGATATTCTCCTATAGAAGCCAAGGAAGAATTATTGAAACAAATAGATAAATATTTTGAAGGAGGAAATTTATAATGAAAGTTATATTACTTAAGGATGTTAAAGGAAAAGGTAAAAAAGGTGAGTTGGTAAATGTATCAGATGGATATGCTAGAAATTATCTTTTTCCAAGAAAATTAGCAAATGAAGCAACAGACAATAATGTTCATATATTAAATACAAAAAAAGAAAATGATAGAAAGAAAAAATTAGCTGAAATTGAAAAGGCACAAAAACTTGCTGATGAATTAAGAGGAAAAGAAGTTATTTTAAAAACTAAAGCAGGTGAAACAGGTAGACTTTTTGGAGCTATAACAACTAAAGATATAGCTAAAGAAATAAAATCAAAATTTAAAGTAGAAATTGATAAGAAAAAGATTGTTTCAGACACAATAAAGCAACTTGGATCTTATGAAATAGAACTTAAAATATATCCAGAAATATCAACAAAAATTAAAGTAATAATACAAGAAAATTAAAAAAAATGTTAGAAGGGGGTACGCCTTGATTTTTAAGGCTATAACTAATTGAAAACTGATGAATATACAAATAGTGTAATAGAAGATTTAATGGTTGATTCTCTATCAAATGAAAAGATAGTTGAATCACTAAAAGAAGTAATGGAAAATATAATGGATACTAAAAGTATTAGATCTAGAATAATAAAATACAAACTTAATAAGTGTATAAATAGTCAAAATTATTATAAAAAGATATATGCAATAAACAAAATTGTTTCTGATGGAAAAGGTATAGATACTATACCTGACGAAAACAATTTTGAAGAGTGCTTAAAAGATACAAAAATTTTGATTACTAATTTAATCGCTAAGAGATATGTTGAGAACTCAATAGAAAAAGACGTAGAAAAAGCAGTAATGGATAAACAAGAAAAATACATTGATGATGTTAGATTAAATATAATTAGGAAGAAAAAGGGAGCAGAAAACAGTAAAACATTAAAAAAATATGAGGAACTTCAAATACTTGATGAAACAAAATTATCAAAAAATATTCAAGCACTTTTAAGACCGCAAAAATTTTCTGAAATAGTTGGGCAAGAAAGGGCAGTTAGTTCACTGCTTTCAAAAATTGCTTCGCCGTATCCACAACATATTATATTATATGGACCTCCCGGGGTTGGTAAAACAACAGCGGCTAGATTAGCATTAGAAGAAGCTAAAAAACTTAAACATACTCCATTTATTGAAGAATCAAAATTTGTAGAAGTAGATGGAACAACTTTAAGATGGGATCCAAGAGAAATTACTAATCCTTTATTAGGTTCAGTTCATGACCCTATATATCAAGGGAGTAAAAGAGACCTTGCAGATGTAGGAATCCCAGAACCTAAACCTGGCTTAGTAACTGAAGCTCATTGTGGTGTGCTATTTATTGATGAGATAGGTGAATTAGATGGAATATTGCAAAATAAATTATTAAAAGTACTAGAAGATAAAAGAGTAGAATTTTCATCATCTTACTATGACCCAGATGATGAAGCTACACCTAAATATATTAAATATTTATTTGAAAATGGTGCACCAGCAGATTTTGTTTTAATTGGTGCAACAACAAGAGAGCCTAAAGATATTAATCCTGCTTTGAGGTCTAGATGTACAGAGGTATATTTCGAACCTCTTACAAGAAAAGATATTGAAAAGATAGTTATTGATGCAGCGAGTAAGCTTGATTTAACACTTGAAGATGGAGTAGCTGCATTGATTAGCACATATACTATTGAAGGAAGAAAAGCAATCAACATTTTATCAGATGTATATGGGCACGTTTTATATAAGAAGAATGCAGAAAAAAAAGGTAAAACTAGGATAAGTCTTAAAGACGTAGAAGAAACAATATCTATTAGTAGATTGATTCCTTATGAAAAAATTAATTTTATAGAGGAAGAAATGGTAGGGCATATATATGGTCTTGGTGTAAGTGGGTATATAGGTTCTACATTAGAAATAGAAACTTCAGTTTTTAAAGCAAAAGAAGATGGAAAAGGAACAGTAAGATTTAATGATACTGCAGGTAGTATGGCAAAAGATTCTGTATTTAATGCCGCTTCTGTAATTAGAAAAATAACAGATAAAGATATTAGAGATTATGATATACATGTAAATGTTATTGGTGGAGGTAAAATTGATGGGCCTTCAGCTGGTGCAGCAATAACTGCTTGTATAATTAGTGCTCTTACTAATAGAAAAATAAAACAAGATATTGCAGTTACAGGTGAAATTTCTTTGAGAGGAAAAGTAAAACCTGTAGGAGGGATATTTGAAAAGATATATGGAGCTAGACGAAAGGGTATTAAAACTGTAGTTATTCCAAAAGATAATGAGTCAGAAATACCTCAAGGATTAGATGACATTGAAGTGATAGCAATTGATAAAATAGAAGATTTACTCCAGATTGCTTTTAAAAAATAAATAAACTATAGGAGAGATGAATATGGATGCGCCGCTTAGAAGCTTGCCTCATAATATTCAGGCAGAGCAGACTGTTATAGGGTGTATGCTTAAAGATAAAACATCCATAGTAAATGCTGCTGAGGCATTAAAAGAAGACGATTTTTATAGAGACACCCATAAGATAGTATTTACATCTGTTATAGAGTTGTATATGAAAGATATTCCAGTTGATATGATAACACTGATTGAACATCTCAAATCAAAAGAAAGATTGGATGTTGTTGGTGGAATAACATATATAACAGAAATCTATAACTCAGTTATAACAACAATGAATTTGAATTCTTATGTAAAGATTGTAAAAGAAAAAGCAGTACTTAGAAAGTTAATCACTGCGTCTAGTGAAATTATAGAAGAAAGTTACGGTAAACAAGATGATGTTCCTTCAGTACTTGATGGAGCTGAAAAAAGAATTTTTAATATTTCTGAAGATAGGTCATCATCTGATTTTGAAGCTTTAAATACTGTTTTAGAAAAAGGAATTACAGATATTGAAGATATTTATATCAATAAAGGTAAAACAACTGGAGTACCTTCAGGTTTTCCAGAACTTGATGCTAAGACTTCTGGTTTCCAAAAGGGCGATATGGTTCTAATAGCTGCAAGGCCATCTATGGGAAAAACTACTTTTGCATTAAATATTGCTCAACATGCGGCTTTTAGAGAAGGAAAAAGTGTAGCTATATTTTCTCTAGAAATGTCTAAGGCTCAACTCGCAATAAAGCTTTTAAGTGCTGAGGCAAATTTAGATATGTTAAGACTTAGAACCGGCGATTTAGGGGATGAAGACTGGGCTAGAATTGGAAGAGTTACAGGTCCTATGGCAGAATCAAGAATTTATATAGATGATACTGCAGGTGTTTCTGTAATGGAAATGAGGTCTAAATGTAGAAGACTTAAGATAGAGCATGGTATAGATATGATACTAATTGATTACCTTCAACTTATGTCTGGTAGTAATTCGGAAAGTAGACAACAAGAAGTTTCAGAAATATCGCGTTCAATAAAAGCTCTTGCAAAGGAAATGGAATGTCCTGTAATAGCCTTATCGCAGTTGTCTAGAGCTCCAGAACAAAGAGCGGATCATAGACCAATGCTATCAGATTTGAGGGAATCTGGTTCAATTGAGCAGGATGCCGATCTAGTAATGTTCCTTTATAGGGATGAATATTATGATAAAGAGACAGAAGATAAGAATGTAGCTGAACTTATAATTTCTAAGCAAAGAAATGGTCCAACAGGCACAGTAAAACTTGCATGGTTAGGCCAATACAGTAAGTTTGGAAGATTAGATGTAGTGCATCAAGAATAGAAAATATAAAATAAATAAAAAAAGTCCTTTTATAGGACTTTTTTTTGCGTAAAAAAGCATTATTTGTAGTAATAATGGGGAATATAAGATAAAAAGATGAATTAATACTATTTATATAGCTTAACATGGATTTAACATAGCTATAATATGCTCTTAACATAACAATGTTAAATTATTTATAGAAGCAAGTTATTAAATATTTTAAGAAATTAATAAATTTATTTTTCGGGAGGAATTATTAAATTATGAAAATAAGAATATTAAGTGTTATTTTAGGAATGACTTTAGCATTTGCAGCTGTAGGGTGTGGAAATTCAGCAAACAATACATCAAAAGAAACTGGATTAGAAGGAACAGTTTCAATCGTAGGATCTACTACAGTACAACCAGTTGCTCAATCAATA
The DNA here is from genome assembly GCA_030626065.1 of Clostridium sp. Taxonomy (GTDB): domain Bacteria; phylum Bacillota; class Clostridia; order Clostridiales; family Clostridiaceae; genus Clostridium_AF. The sequence goes on from DAOUPR010000135.1 coordinate 8,028, forward strand.
GCAGATGCATTTACTGATGTTGAAG
>DAOUPR010000147.1 GCA_030626065.1 Clostridium sp.
GCTATGCAAATTGCAGCAGTTAATCCTCTTTTCTTAGATGAAACTTCAGTAGATCAAGATGCTTTAGAAAAGGAAAAAGAAATATTTAAAGCACAAGCTCTAAATGAAGGAAAACCTGAGAAAATAGTTGAAAAAATGGTTGCAGGTAGAGCAAAGAAATATCTTAAAGAAGTTTGCTTAGTTGACCAAGTATGGGTTAAAAATTCTGACTATACTATTTCCAAATTAATTGCAGAAAAATCAAAAGAAATTGGAACGGACATAAAAGTATTAAAATTCGCTAGATTCGAAAAGGTCAAGGTTTAGAAAAGAAAGAAGAAAACTTTGCTGAAGAAGTACAAAAACAATTAAAAAAATAGTGAATAAAAATTAATATGAGAGGACACATTGTGTTCTCTTTTTTTAAAACTATTTGTAATATTTAATAATTTGGAGGTATAATATAAATATGGGAAAAGTTAAATATAAGAGAATAATGCTTAAACTATCAGGAGAAGCACTTTCTGGTGAAAATGGCTATGGCATAGATTTCGATATAGCAAAAAGTATTGCCCTTGAAATTAAAGAACTTGTAGATATGGGAATACAGGTTGGAGTTGTAGTTGGTGGTGGTAATATATGGCGTGGCAGAAATGGTAATGACATGGATAGAACTACAGCCGATTATATGGGAATGCTAGCTACTTGCATCAATTCTTTAGCACTTCAAGATTCACTTGAGAATATTGGTGTTATGACAAGAGTACAAACAGCAATTGAAATGAGAGAAATAGCTGAGCCTTTTATTAGAAGAAGAGCAATGAGACATCTTGAGAAGAATAGAGTTGTGATTTTTGGCGCAGGTACAGGTAATCCGTATTTTTCTACTGATACCACAGCTGCATTAAGAGCTGCGGAAATTGAAGCAGAAGCAATATTACTTGCAAAAAAAGTTGATGGAGTCTATGATAAAGATCCTCATATACATGCAGATGCTAAAAAGTTCAATGAATTGTCATATATTGAAGTACTGGATAAAGGATTACAGGTAATGGATTCTACAGCTACTTCATTATGTATGGATAATGATATACCTATAATTGTATTTGGACTAGATAATCCTGATAATATTATAAAAGTAATTAAAGGCGAGAATATTGGTACAACTGTATCAAAATAATTAGGAGGATTTTATGGTTAAAGATATTATTAATAATGCAGCAGATAAGATTCAAAAATCTATAAAAGTACTTAATGAAGACTTAGGTACATTGAGGGCTGGAATGGCAAATCCTCAAATCCTAGATAGAGTTTCAGTTGAATATTATGGGGCAGAAACGCCAATAAATCAATTAGCTAACATATCGGTTCCGGAACCTAGAGTGCTTTTGATTCAACCTTGGGATAAAACTTCTGTAGGTGCTATTGAAAAAGCGATATTAATTTCTGATTTAGGATTGAATCCCTCTAATGATGGTTCAGTTATTAGATTGATTATTCCTGAATTAACTGAAGAAACTAGAAAAGCTTTAGTAAAAAAAGTAAAGAAACTTGGAGAAGAAACTAAAGTTGCAATCAGATCAATAAGAAGAGACTCTAATGATAAAATAAAAAAATTAAAGAAAGACAGTGTTATAACAGAAGATGATGAGAAAAATGCTGAAAAGGAAATACAAAAGATAACTGATAGTTTTATTAAAGATATTGATGGTATCATAAAAAATAAAGAAAATGATATTTTAACTGTTTAATAAAAAATACCTGTGTTTTCGCAGGTATTTAAATTTTCAATATTAGAATAAGGTGAATATATGATAAATTTTTTAACTAATAAAAAGAAACGTTCAAATATAAAACTTGATAATAATTTAATAATACCTAAACATATAGCTATTATTATGGATGGTAATGGTAGATGGGCTCAGGCTAAAAATATGCCTCGAATTGCAGGGCATAAAGCAGGTGCTGAAAATGTTAGACAAATAGTTAAATCGTGCAATAAATTAGGAATTAAGTATTTAACACTATATGCATTTTCTACAGAGAACTGGAAACGGCCACAAGAAGAAGTTAACGGGCTCATGAACTTACTGGTAGAATATTTGAAAAATGAGTTTAAACAGTTAAATGAAAATAACGTGGTTATAAGAAGTATTGGGGATATATCTATGTTGCCTCTTAAATGTAGAAAAGAAATTGATAAAGCTTATAAGAATACAAAAAATAATACAGGATTAGTTTTAAATTTAGCATTAAATTATGGTGGACGAGATGAAATTGCAAGTGCTTTTAAATTAATATTAAAGGAAGCTAAAGATAAAAATATTGAAATTAATGATGTTAATCCTGAGTTGATTTCTAAATATTTATATACAAACTATATGCCTGATCCAGATTTGATTATTAGAACAGCTGGGGAACAAAGAATTAGTAATTTTCTTCTCTGGCAATGCGCATATTCAGAATTTTATTATACATATGAAAAATGGCCAGATTTTAATGAAGATGAACTAAAAAAAGCTATATTAGCTTTTAATAAAAGAGATAGAAGATACGGTGGATTAAAATAGAGGTGAAGATATGAATAAAAGATATTTAGGAGTTCTTATTCTGTCTCCATTAGTTATAATACTATTTGTTGGCGGAATATATTTGCAAATTGCAACACTTATTTTTTCCCTTTTTGGTTTATATGAATTTTATAAAGTTCTTAATAACAGAGAGTTTTACCCTCTAAAGTATTTTGGCTACTTATTCGTAATAATATATTATATGCTAATTATATTTGATAGGTTAGATCAAAACACTTCTTTATTTTTAATAATGCTTTTTATAGTGTTTAGTTTTATATTTATGGTTTTTGATGATGCTGTTAATATTGTTGATATAGCATTAACTACTATGGGTATTTTTTACATAGCAATTCCATTTAGTTTTTTACCTATGATCTCTGAAAAAACATATGGAAATCATTTTGTTTGGTTGACGTTTATTGCATGTTGGTCTTGCGATTCTCTAGCTTATTATACTGGAAGGTTTTTAGGTAAAACTAAACTATGTCCTAGTATATCTCCTAATAAAACGGTTGAAGGCGCAATTGGAGGATTAATAGGAAGTGTGATTTCGGTAACTTTATTTGGAATGTATTTAGCAACGACTGGTGCTAGTTATTCTATTTTCAATTTTATAATTCTTGGGCTTATTTGCGGTATTGTATGTCAAATTGGGGATTTAACTGCTTCTTCAATTAAAAGATATGCAGATGTTAAAGATTTTAGTAATCTAATACCAGGACATGGAGGTATTTTGGATAGATTTGATAGCATACTTTTGACCTCTGTTGTAGTATACTACTATATAACAATTATATTGGGGTTATAAGTTGATTAATACTTTTAAAAAAGATAGTGTGTTTTTGAATTTACTTATTATTACATGTGTATTTATTATACTAGGGTATATATTACAGCATTACTTTTTCATTATCCTAGTTTCGATAGCCTTTTATTTGTTTTCTAAACCTATTTATAATTTAATGAATTCAACTAATGAAAATAAAAATTTTAATGCAGCTATTTCGATTTGTTTAGTCAATGCAATTATTTTTATTTTCATTTTCTTTGCAGGAAAAGTTACTTTATTTAAAATATATAATTTTATTACTTGTAACTTTACAATAGATGATGAAATGTTGAATAATTTATTATTAACTTCCTTTCAAAATTTAAAAGGAAATATACAGTATTTTAATTTTAGGCTTTCTTCGGTATCTAAATATTTTATCCAAAATGAATTCATAAGGAAAAGTGCTGTTTACACAATGGATGGGTTTCTTTCTTTTTTTGTAGGAAATACAGTTGCATATTTTTTATTATTAGATAAAATGATTATTATAGAGATTGTAAATAGAATATTTCCTGATTTTAATACCAAAAAGATGCTTAATAAGTTATCTGTAATAAAAAATATTTTTAATATACAGATAATCCTTTCTTTAACTACCATTTTGATAACTACTAGTGCTTTTTCAATATTAAAAATACCAAGTCCTGTTTATCTGGGAATACTTTGTGGTATATTAGATGTATTGCCATATATAGGAATGGTAATAGTATTTATACCTTTAGTTGTCTTGAAAATAAAAGAGCAAGAAATATTTGGTGCTATAACTTTAGCTCTTATATATATCGCTATGATTTTTTTTAGGCAATTAATAGAGAATAAAATTGTTAGTGATAAATTTAATATTCATCCTTTAGCAATGATTATTTGTTTGTATGTTTTTATGAAGTTTTTCGGGGTAATAGGAGTGTTTATTGCACCACTATATTTAATTAGTGTTAAAGAATTGATTTTTAGAAAAGGGTGAGAATATGAAAAGAATATGTGTTGTAGGAGCTACAGGTTCTGTTGGAAGTCAAAGTATAGATGTTATAAGAAAAGAAAGAAATCTACAATTAAAAGCTTTTTCAGCTAATAAAAGTTACGATAAAATCATTAGTATAATAGAAGAATTCAAACCAGAATATGTTGCTGTTTCGGATTCATTTACATATAAGAAAGTTATTGAACATTGTAACTTGAATAATATTAAAATAGAAATTTTGTTCGGATTAGAAGGAATAAATGAAATTGTTCAACTAGAGGATGTGGATTTGGTATTAACTTCTATCGTAGGAATGATTGGTCTTGTTCCTACGATAAAAGCAATAGAAGCTGGTAAAGATATAGCTCTTGCTAATAAAGAAACTTTAGTTACTGGCGGGGAATTAGTAATGAAGTTAGCTGAAAAAAATAATGTTAAAATTCTTCCCGTAGATTCTGAACATTCAGCAATATATCAATGTTTACAAGGGAATAAGCAAGAGGAAGTTGATAAGATTTTACTTACAGCGTCAGGAGGGCCGTTTCGAGGGTTAAAGAAAGATGATCTTAAAAATATAACTCCAGAAAAAGCAATAAAGCATCCTAAATGGAATATGGGTCCTAAAATATCAATAGATTCATCTACGTTAATGAATAAAGGATTAGAAGCAATTGAAGCACATTGGCTTTTTGGAGTAGATTATAGTAATATAGAAGTGCTCGTTCATCCTCAGAGTATGATTCATTCCATGGTACAATATGTAGATGGGAGTGTAATTGCTCAAGTATCTTCAGCAGATATGAGATTACCAATACAGTATGCTATAAATTATCCTGATAGAAAATTGGGGGTAATTGAAAAGTTAGATTTCACCAAAATAGGAGCTTTAACTTTCGAAAAACCTGATATAAATACGTTTGAGTGTTTAAAACTAGCTTATGAGGCAGGAAAAAGAGGTGGATTAATGCCAACTATTTTAAATGCATCAAATGAAGTAGCAGTGGATTTATTTTTGAATAATAAAATAAATTATCTTGAGATTCCAGAAATAATTTACAGGTGTCTAAATAAATTTGACAATAATAATCCTGTAAGTTTGGAATATATTTTAGAGTATGAAAAAGAAGTAAGAACTTTTATAAAAAATTATTATCTTTAAATAGGGAGGGGTATTATTGAGTATTTTATATATAGTAGTAGCAATACTCTTTTTAGGTGTATTGGTTATAGCTCATGAATTCGGGCATTTTATTGTAGCAAGAATGAATGGGGTGTTAGTAGAAGAATTTGCAATAGGGATGGGTCCGAAAATTTTTGGAATTCAAGGAAAAGAGACTTTATTTTCAATAAGGGCATTGCCGATTGGTGGTTATGCAAAAATGCTGGGTGAAGAAGAAGAATCTCAAAATAGTAGATCATTTTCTGAAAAAAGTCCAGTAAGAAAATTGAGTATAATTGTTGCAGGACCCTTAATGAATTATTTAGTTGCAATACTTTTTTTTGCTATAGTTACTTCAGTAACAGGTTATGTAGAGCCTAAAATTAGCAAAGTAGAACCTAATAGTGCGGCTGCAGAGTATGGTCTTAGAGTTGGTGATGAAATATTAAGCCTAGATGATAAAAAAATATCATCTTGGGATGATTTTAAAACGTACATTGTTAGTTCAAAAGGAAATGAAATAACAATTGCAGTTAATAGAGATGGTAAATTAGTTGATATTCCATTAAAACCTAAATTAGATACAGAAACTTCTTCATATGTTGTAGGGATATATCCTTTGCAAATTCAAGATGTTTCATTATATAAAGCTATAGAACAAGGTTTCGTTCGAACCAATTCAACTATACATCTAACTTTTACATCTTTAAAAATGATTTTTACTGGTAATGTTTCTAAAGATGATATAGGTGGACCTATAAGCATAATTAAAATATCAGGAGCTGCAGCACAAGCTGGATTTATTAACTTAATATATTTTGGTGCATTTATAAGTGTCCAATTTGCGGTATTTAATGTATTGCCAATACCTGCATTAGATGGGGGATGGATTGTTTTGCTTTTGATCCAAATAATAACAAGGAAAGAAATTGACCAAAAATATGTAGCTGTTCTTAATACTATTGGATTTTCAGTTTTAATGTTGATTATGCTATTAGTAACAATAAAAGATATTATTAGTCCAATTCAATTTTAGGGGATGGAGATTTGAAAAGAAAAATTACAAAGCAAGTTAAAATGAAAAATGTTCTTGTGGGTGGAGGAGCTCCAATAACAATTCAGTCAATGAATAACACAGAAACAAAAGATATTGTAAGCACAATAAGCCAAATCAAAGCTTTTGAAAAAGCTGGGTGTCATATAACAAGAGTTGCTATTCCTGATATGGATTCAGCGCAAGCTTTAAAGAAAATAGTTGACAGCGTCACTATACCCGTTGTAGCTGATATACATTTTGATTATAAACTAGCACTTGAAGCTTTAAAAAATGGTGCTTCAGCACTTAGACTTAATCCAGGTAATATCAGAAGTATAGAAAAAGTTAAAACTGTAGCAAGAGAAGCAAAAGCTAGAAATATTCCTATTAGAATTGGAGTTAATTCAGGTTCTTTAGATAAAAAAATATATAATAAATATGGAAAGGTTTGTCCAGAAGCTCTAGTTGACAGTGCTTTAGAGCATATTAATATTCTTGAATCTATAGGATTTACTGATACAATTATTTCTATAAAATCTTCTAATGTAAATCAAATGATTGAAAGTAACAGAATTTTATCTAGTAAAGTTGATTATCCGCTACATCTAGGTGTTACGGAAGCAGGTACTCTTTGGAGAGGAACAGTTAAAGCTAGTATAGGAATGGGAACTTTACTATCAGAGGGAATTGGAGATACTATTAGGGTATCACTTACCAGTGACCCTGTTGAAGAAATTAAAGTAGGAAGACAAATTCTTAAATCTATAGGACTTTTACAAGGCGGTGTAGAATTTATTTCTTGTCCAACTTGTGGAAGAACTAAAATTGATTTAATTAATCTTACTCAAAAGGTTGAAGAAGCCCTACTTAATTGTGATAAAAACATAAAAGTAGCAATTATGGGGTGTGCGGTAAATGGACCTGGAGAAGCTAGAGAAGCTGATATAGGCATTGCTGGTGGAAATGGGGAAGGTTTAATATTTAAAAATGGAGAA
>DAOUPR010000298.1 GCA_030626065.1 Clostridium sp.
AACCAGGCAATAAATAAATATTTGAAATTTATGAATGAAGAAGAGGACATAAAAGATAAAAATATCTATGAACTTGTGCCTAATGAAATTGTTAGAAATTATAAAGAAGAATTAAAAAAAGCAAAAGAAGACAATGCACATAAAGTAATTAAAAAATTTCTTAGAGAAAAAGGAATATATCAAGAAAGAGATATAAAAAAAGAGATATAAAAAAAGAGATGATCTTAAGGATGAATTAATAATAAAAGAATCTTCGAATCTAAACCTCGGGCATAAAACCCGAGGTATTTTATAAGGTAGATTCTTTTGAAACTTTGTGCGACAGAAAACCTAACCCTTGTGGGTCAGGTTTTCTGTCGCAGTCGTCATAAAATTACTAAAAGAAACAAAACTATCCCATAGACAAATAGCTGATATAATTGGTGTTGACAGGAATATTGTGTATTCAGCCAACAAAGTCAAAAAGTACCGTGCCTGATGCATATATTGTTAGGAGTAAAAGATAAATATTTATAGAATTTTATATATTTAGGAGTAAAAGATAAACATTTGTAGAATTTTATATATTTAGGAGGAAAAGATAAACATTTGTAGAATTATATATATATAGTGAATCAACAACCAAAATATATAATATTAATGTAATGGAGGGTTTGTAATGAAAGCTAAGAAGATATTTTGGAAATTAACATTCAAATTAGAAGCAGTAACTTACTTAGTTGTTATCCCTATAGTAGTAATAGCAATATTTCTAATTGGTAGATTTAAAGAGGATAGGTTTTATTATGGGGTATTGGGAGTAATGATTGCAATTATAATTAATATTTTAGTTGGAGTATTCATGAGAAAAAAATTTTTATATAATAACTTGAAATTATTATATGGTCAGAAAGAGTTAAATTATGATGAATTATGTGATATTAAAAAAAGTTTATTAAAATTTCCTTTAAGAGAAGGAATAGTAATGTTTTTTAGGTGGATATTAGGTGTTCCGAGTATTATGCTTATTACGAATATATTTATTAGCATTGAAAAAAGTCAATACTTAGCTTCTTTAATTATAGGATTTTGTTTGTCAATTATAGGATTTATGATTAATTATCTTAATTCTGAAAAACTTCTTTTAGATATATTCTTAGAAAAACAATTTAGTGAAATTAAAGTAGATGAATCTAATTATACTAAATTTAGTGTAGCTAAAAAGATATTTGGATTAATATTATCTATTTTAATTTTATTAACATTCACATATGCATATTTATCTTACAGTATAGAAAAAGGCTTATTGGATAGAAATAAATATGTTTCTTATTACGTAATGGCTTTCTTTATTGTACTATATGTAATCAGTGCTTTTGCATATATTTTTATATACAATATTAGGAAAAATATTAGCCATATAGAGATTGCAATAAAAAATATTTCTGATAAAAATTTAAGAGTAAAAATAGCCAGACTTACGTCAGATGAAATTGGAAATATAGGTAGAGATATTTATATAATGCAAGAGAGTATTAAAAATTTTATTCGAAATATCTTATCTAAAGCAGGAGAAACATCAGAATACTCTAAATTACTATCTACATCAGCTGATGAAACAGCAAGAGCAATAAGCGAAGTAGCTGGAGCTGTAAATGAATTGGCTCAAGGAGCTTCTAGTCAATCAGATAGAGCACAAGAAGGGATAGAAGAATTATCAAGCTTAGGTAAAAAAATTAAAGAGACTACAGCAAATTCTAATGCAACAGAAGAATATGTAGATGAAGCAGGACAGGTTAGTAAAGAAGGTTTTGAGTTAATGAAAAACTTAAAAGAAAAATTAACGTATAATATGAAAATAGTAGCAGAAGTTGATAATGATATGAATGAACTAGCTATAAAATCTTTAGAAATAGGAAAAATTGTTAGTACGATTACAGCAATTGCTACGCAGACGAATTTATTAGCTTTAAATGCAGCAATAGAGGCTGCTAGAGCAGGAGAGCATGGAAAAGGATTTACAGTTGTAGCAGAAGAAATAAGAAAACTTGCTACTCAAACAGATAATGCTACGAAAGAAGTTGTAAGGATTATAGATGAGATGCAAACGCAAATGGAAACTACAAAGTCAAGTATGCAAAAATCAACTACTATCACACAAGAAACAGATGATGCTTTTGAATATGCTGCAAGATCTTTTGAAAAAATAGAAAAAACAATAATAAAAGCAGTGCAACAAGTCGATAAATTATCTGAAAATATGATTCGGATTGATAGGGATAAAGATATTGTATTTAATTCAATAGAAAGTATGTCTACAATAACAGAAGCAGCAGCAGCTTCTACTGAAGAAGTTAGTGCTAGTTTAGAAGAACAAACAGCAACTACACAAGAGGTATCATCAATGGCTAGTAACTTAGAAAAAATAGCTGAAACATTAAAAGAAGAAGTAAGTAAATTTAAGTTTTAATAACTTCCTGTTGAAGGACAAGTGGACAGGTTGAAAATATAGGTGCCTATATATAGGTACCAGGTACCAAAGTTATTAAGTTATTTGTATTAATAACCCCTTCTGTCAGAATAGCAACAGGGGGAAATTTTTTACGGGAAGAGAATCAAGGATAGAGTTTGAAATAGGACATGTATTTCAAGATAGGTATAAAAGTGAAACAATAGAAGATGAAAAATATCTAATTGGAGTTTTAAGGTATATACATAATAAACCAGTAAAAGCAAGAATGCAAAAAAACGTAATAGAATATAAATTGAGTAGTATGAAAAAATACATAGGAAAAGAAACATATTTATAACGACTGCGGCAGAAAACCTGATCCACAATGATCATAGGGAATATGGGCCAGATACCATGGGAAGTCAAGTATTTTTTGACAAAAAAGCTACCTACCAAAAATTATTTGTTATTTTTTAAAAAATTCTATGAGAAAATAGGGATGAAAATAGGGACGGTTCTTTTTTGCTTACTTATTATGAAATCATTAGACACTCACTTCTATAA